>VBHW01000205.1 GCA_005881055.1 Chloroflexota bacterium | reverse complement strand
CGATCGGGCGGCCGGGACGGACGTGCCGGCCCACGGGTCGGGCATGTCGGGCAGCGGGCGGTTCGGGTCGAACGTTGGCGTGGTCATCGACCGATCTTAGGAGCCGAGCGACCGCTCGCCGGGCACGGCCCACGCAACGGGACGCGCCCCCGGACGCGCCACCGAGTCAAGGCCGCCGAGCCAACGCCACTCGTCAACGCAATCGGCCGATCCGACCCAGCGGGCCGTAGCGGAACCATGCCCGCGCCACCAGCCGGTCGACGCTCACGGGGCCGTACCGGCGCGAGTCGATCGAGACCGCCGGGTCGTCGCCGACGAGCCACGCCTCATCCGGGCCGAGCCTGACGGTCACCGTCACCTCCTCGCTCGTCGAGGGCTCTGTGACCTGGATGTCGGGAACGACGCCGCCCGGCCGGGTATGGACCCGCTTGATCGCGAGGATGTCACTCTCGGGCTCGCGGATGACCACGATCGATCCCGGACGCGGCCATCGGCGCACCGTCGGATCGATCAGGAGCCAGTCGCCGGGCTCGATCGCCGGGCGCATGCTCGCCTCGGCGACGCCGACGCGCCACGGCCCACGGAGCCGCTCGAACACGCGGACCCACGCCCCTCGAACGCGTCGGAGCGCGTCGGAGCCGGGCTGTGGAGCGGCCGAGCCGCCGGGGATCAGGCCGTCTGGCGGACGACTCGGGTCTTCTCCGGCCCGCCGGTCGCCTTCCAGGCCGCGGCGACGTCGTCGATGAGGTCGAGGAGCTTCTTCGCGTCCGCGAGGTCGGTCGACGCCTTCACCTTCGAGGCCTGCTTCGTCGCCTGCCAGAACAGGTCGTGGAGGTTGGGCACCGTGCCGACGTGCTCGGGCTTGAAGTAGTCGTGCCAGAGGACGTCGAGATGGTGCTTCACGAGCTCGGCGCGCTCTTCCTTGATCGCGATCGCTCGCGTTCGGTACGCCGCATCCTCGTTTGCCGCGTACTTCTCGATGATCTTGTAGCAGGATTCCGCCTCGATGCGCGCCTGCTCCGGGTCGTACACGCCGCACGGAAGGTCGCAATGGGCGCGGGCGACGACGCTCGGCGCGGCGAGCTTGGCAACGGCTGCACCGAGCCGGTTGGTGAGGAGGGACATGTGCTGCCTCCGGGGCTTCGAGTCGGCGCCGCCGGGTTCGTGGCGGGCGCTCGTCGGTTCGGTTCCATGTTCGGAGCGGCCCCCGAGACTGTCAAACGAGTGATGCCTCCGTGGCATGCCCGGTCGTCCGATCGCGATCAGCCGATGATCGCGACGCTCGTGAGCATTAGCCGAGCCATCCCAATGTCACCCGACAGGCGAGCCCGCCGCTCGGCGACCTCGGGCCGGATCCCCTTCGTCACGAGCCGCCAGAAATCCTCTTGCCCGATCTCCACGGCTGCGTGAGGCGCGGCCGCGCGCCCCTCGTGGAGCAGCCATTCGTCACCGGTCCGGACGATCGACCAGGCGCGCCCGCTCTCTCCGACGACCGCCAGCTCGATCGCAGCGCCCTCGGGCAGGCCCACGTCGCGGAAGGTGCGCGGCAGCGCATGGGCGAACGTCGCCAACACCGGCCGCAAAAGGTTGGGGTCGTCGAGCGATGGCGCCCTGACCGCGTCTCGGATCTGCTGCTGATGGTGCCACCGCTCGGTGAGCTCACGTGCCAGGTCGAGCCAGACCGGCGCAGGATCGTCGCCAGTGGCCCACCACACCGGGCCGCCCATCGCGAGCGGATCGAGCGTCTCGAAGTGCTCGAGCGTCTCGCGACCGCCGAGCTCGAGCAGCGTGAGGAGAATCCGCGGGCTGATCCGGCGCATCGCCTCGACCCAGGCCTCGTTCTGGGCGTTCACGAACGAGACGAGGTCCGCGCGGTCGGTCCGCAGTCCGGTCACATGGCCATCCCGGCTGCGCGAGAGGCGGCCGAGGTCGTCCGCGACGAGATGCGCGGCGATGTCGCGCACGGCCCAGCCGGTACAGACGGTCGGCGCGACCCATCCCGGAGGATCGAGCGAGGTCAGGAGCTCCAGCAGGCAGGCTCGCTCGATCCGAAACAGACCGACGACCAGGATCGGTTCGACGGGTCGCAACATCGGAGGGCGATTCTCGCACCCAAGCCGGGACGGGCGGCCAGCCATGAGGATGGTGACGTCCCGGATGCGTGCGCCTCGGTGTCGATGCCCGATCGATCGGGCGTCGTCGCGCTAGGCTGGCGCGGATGCAGGCGCTGATCCTCACGAACGAGTATCCACCGAACGTCTACGGCGGCGCCGGCGTCCACGTCGAGTACCTGACCAGGGAGCTGGCCCGGCTCATCGACGTCGACGTCCGAACGTTCGGCGCCCAGGACGAGCGGGTCGGCCGCCTCGTCGTCCGCGGCTTCCCGGCGGCCGGCGACCTGTCCCGCGCGACCGACCAGCTCCGGCCGCTGTGGGCCGCTCTTGGTCGCGACCTCGCGTTCGTCGCCGAACCCGTCACGGCAGATCTCGTCCACTGCCACACCTGGTACACGCACCTCGGCGGGATCCTCGCGAAGCAAGCCTACGGAATCCCGCTCGTGATCACGACCCACTCGCTCGAGCCGCTCCGGCCGTGGAAGCGGGAGCAGCTCGGTGGCGGCTACGACGTCTCGACATGGGTCGAGCGCACGGCGCTCGAGATGGCGGACGCGGTCATCGCCGTGTCGGGCGAGACCCGCGCCGACGTGCTCCGCCTCTTCCAGGTGGACCCGGACCGGGTGCACGTCATCCACAACGGGATCGACACCGACGAGTACCGCCCGCAGGAGGCATCGGATGCTCTCGACCGGTTCGCGATCGACCGGGCGGTGCCCTACGTCCTGTTCGTCGGGCGCATCACCCGCCAGAAGGGCATCGTCCACCTCGTGCGGGCGATCCGGCACCTCGACCCGGGGATCGGCGTCGTCCTGTGCGCCGGGGCGCCCGACACGCCCGAGATCGCGGCCGAGATGGAGGCCGGCGTCGCGGCTGCGCGGGCGGCTCACCCGAACGTCGTCTGGATCGCCGAGATGGTCGACAAGGACACCGTCCGCCAGCTGTACAGCCACGCCGCCGTGTTCTGCTGCCCGTCGGTGTACGAGCCGTTCGGGATCATCAACCTCGAGGCGATGGCCTGCCAGACGGCCGTCGTCGCGAGCGCGGTCGGGGGCATCCCCGAGGTCGTCGTGCCCGGCGAGACTGGCCTGCTCGTCCCGTTCGAGGCGGCCGGGAGCGGGTCGTTCGAGCCGGCCGATCCGGAACGGTTCGCGCGCGACCTCGCCGCAGCCATCAACGCGCTCATGTCCGACCCGGACCGGCGAGCTGCGATGGGCCGGGCCGGCCGACAGCGGGCCGTCGAGCACTTCGGCTGGGGGGCGATCGCCCGCCGGACCGTGGACCTGTACGAGTCCCTCGCGCGGCGCTGACCAGCCGATGCGGGCGCGAATGCCCACTCGGCCGCGCCCGCGTAACGGAAACGGGTAGTGCCGTTTCCGGCCCGGGCGTCGTACCCTGTCGCGTGCGTGAGCATACCGTCAGACGGGATGACACCCGACGAAGGGGAGGCACCGGAATGACCGAGCGCGAGCTGCGCGACGCGGGCGTCGACGCCGAGCAGACGAAGTACATCCTCCCCGAGGAGTCGATCCCGAAGGCCTGGTACAACATCGTCGCGGACCTGCCGGTCCCGCCGCCGCCGGTCCTCCATCCGGGCACCGGCCAGCCGATCGGGCCGGCCGATCTCGCGCCGCTCTTCCCGATGGCCCTCATCCGCCAGGAGGTGAGCGCCGATCGCGAGATCGAGATCCCTGGACCCGTTCGCGAGGCATACCGCCTCTACCGGCCGAGCCCGCTCGTCCGGGCGAGGCGGCTCGAGAAGGTCCTCG
>VBHW01000204.1 GCA_005881055.1 Chloroflexota bacterium | reverse complement strand
GTCGACCGAGCCGGGCGAAGCGGCGCGCTGGGAGGCCGAGGCGCAGCGCCAGGTGGATCGGCTCGACACGATGGTCGACTCGATCCTCGCGAGCCTCCGCCTCCTGGCCGAGGAACCGCCGAAGGTCGGCCCGGTAGACGTCGTCGCGGTCGTCGAAGGGACCGTCATCTCGCTCGCGGCGATCCTCCGGCTCCACCGGCTGAAGACCACGTTCCGGGAGCGGCCACTCAACGCCGTCGGATCCGCCGACCTCCTCAGCCGCGTCCTCGAGTATCTCCTCGAGAACGGGGCGAAGTACGCGCCGCCCGGCGGGCGGATCCTCCTGACCGGTCGGCGCGACGGTGGACGCGTTCTGCTCGAGATCACCGACGACGGCCCGGGCATCCTGGCGGAGTGGCGAGACCGGATCTTCGAGCCGTTCGTCCGCGCGGACGACTCGTCGCGGGGTGCCGGCGTTGGCCTCTTCGCCGCGCGTCATCTGGCCCGCTCGATGGGCGGCGAGCTCCGTGTCGAGGACCGGCCGTCCGCCGGGAGCCGTTTCGTCCTCGAGCTGGCCGCGGCTCATGGGCCCGTCAACCGGAGGAGCCGGCGAGGCGCCGAAGCCGCGCTTCAGCCCGCGCCCGGGTCGTCGAGCCGGTAGCCCACCCCGCGGATCGCGACGGGCATCGGTGCTCCGGCACCGGAGAGCTTCGTCCGCAGTCGCGCCAGGTGCGGCTTGAGCCAGAGCGGGTCCGGATCGGGCACGCCCGGCCAGGCATAGGCGAGCAGGTCCTCGCTCTCGACGACCTCTCCGATCCGCGCTACGAGGCGCGCCAGAAGCCGGAACTCGGTCACGGTCAGTGCGAGGGGCGCATTCCGCCAGCGCACCTCGTGGCGCGTCCGGTCGAGGGACCACGAGCCGCGGGTCGGCGTGCGGCGTGCTCGTCGCAGGACCGCCCGGGTACGGGCGAGGAGCTCCTCGCCGCGGAACGGCTTGCGGATGTAGTCGTCGGCGCCCGCGTCGAGGAGCTCGACCGTGACGGTCAGGTCGCCCTCGCCCGAGACGATGATGATCGGAGCGTCGCTGATCGCGCGGATCTCGCGACAGACGAGCGCGCCGTCGAGCCCCGGCATCGCGAGGTCGAGGAGGACGACGTCGGGGTCCTCCTCGCGGAACCGGCGGAGCGCCTCCACGCCATCGTACGCCGCCACGATCCGATGCCCGGCTCCGCCGAGGATCGCCCCGATGACGCCGACCATCGCCGGCTCGTCATCGACGACGAGGACCTTGCGCGAGGCGGTGTCCGGCCTCGGTCCCTGGGCGGTCATCGAGCTGGAGCGTACCGCCCGGGCCGGGCCGGGTGCACAATCGATCGGATGGCCGAGCGATACCGCGCCAACGCCGAGTTCCGCCGGGCGCGGCGCGACGCGCCGTGGGTCCTCGCCGGCGTGTGGGTGGACCACGTGGACTTCTACCCGGCCGGCCCAGGCGTCGAGCCGATCCGTCGCCGGCTGCCGGAGACCGGTCTCCTCGGCTGGTCGGAGCTGCCGCCGATCATCGCCGCCGGTTCCGACGCCGCGGGCGAGGCCGCCCTATCGGTGGCCCGCCAGGCTTGGCCAACACGTAACCGAAGGAGCGTTCCCTTCGCTGGCTGACGGAGCGGATGGACCTGCACTAGCGACCAGCCGTTGACGATCCGTCAGCTGTCCGCGTCGCGAGCACCGGTCGCCAGTTGTTGGCGGGACATGCCGGTTGTATGGTGGCGGCGGGTAGCATGGGCGGCCGAGCGTTCCTTGGTCGTAGCTCGAAGCCAGGACGAAAGGAAGGCTGAACCGTGGCTGAAGAGGTCAAGAAGGCGAAGGAGGCGTTCGAGGCCGGCTGGGATCTCGGCAAGGAGATCGACGAGAAGACCGGCGCGAGTACGGCCTGGGGAGACTCGGCCTACGAACACGACCCGGAGCTCGCCAAGTCAGCGGCGGACGATTGGGACAAGGGCGACCACATGAAGGCCATCGGCAAGTTCGCCAGGTCGACCGGTGGGGCCATCGAGGACGGCGCGGTCGACTTCTGGCACGGCCTGACCGGCGAGGTCGAGGCGGAGGCGCCGCCGGCGCTCGACCTGCCGTCGACCGAGGAGATCAACGTCCCGGACCAGCACGTCGAGCACGAGACCATGCCCTGATCGATCCCATCGGGCGGGGCTCCGCCACGCGGCTGAGCTCCGCCCCGTTCGATCACCTGTTGCTCCGGAGCAACGCCGGCAGTAGGCTCTGCGATCCGTCGCGTGGCGCGACGCACCGGGACGTCCCGTGCGGCGGATCATGGAAGGGTCGCTGTCATGTCGGAGCGTTGGCCCAGGTTCGGTTTCAAGCAGCCCGCCACGGATCCTGAAGCCGGCACCGTGGCGAGCACGGACGGCGCCGATCCGGATGCCGACGTGAAGGCGCCCACCGTGGCCGCGATGGAGCCGGCGCCGACGCACGCAGAGACGCCAGGGGAGACGATCGAACAGGCGCTCGTGGCGGAGGGTGCGGCGTCGACAGACGCGCCCGGACCGGACGAGGCGACCGCCCAGGCGCAGGCACCGGAGGCCCCAGCCGCGGAAACTGACCAGGAGGTCTCGTCCACTGAAGCCGGGGCTGCCGAGGCGAAGGCGGACGAGGGATCCGAGTTCCTGGACGAGCTCGTTCGGGTCATGCAGGCGACCGCGCGTGGGGAACGTGCCAGGATCGGCGACGACACGGATCGGCGTCTCCACGAGCACGTCGAGAAGGTCCGCGCGCGGCAGGCGTCCGAAGCCGACCGGATGCGGGAGCTCGCCGGCGATGACATGAAGTCGATCGCCGCGTGGGCGGAAGGTGAGACGACCCGTATCCAGGTCGAACGCGAGCGGCGGGAACGCGATCTG
>VBHW01000194.1 GCA_005881055.1 Chloroflexota bacterium | reverse complement strand
GGAGAACGAGGGCTGACGGGTGTGCTCGGAGGGTCGGCCCGAGCCGGACGGGCGGGCGCTCCACGGGCAAGAGGGGGACGCCCAGCGCGCCGCGATGGAGCCAGGCGATCTCGTCGATGCCCACCGGCGAGGCGGGCTGGCTCTCCAACGCCGGGCGACCCGATCCAGGGACGGGCGACTCGAAGATCTCGGCGCGTGACAGGCCGATCGCCCGAGCGACGATCATCTCGTCGGCCGCCGGTTGCAACTGCGTGACATGCCAGCAAGCGTACGCTGGACGCCGTCGAGCCGCGAGCCCACGCCCGGACGACGAGGAGACACACCGCCATGACCGAGCCCGCCCAGGCCGAACTCGCGCCCCAGCTCCCGCCCGCCCGGATCGCGGAGCTGCTGGAGGCGACAGCCCGGACCGTCGAGGCGGAGCTGCACGCACTCGGCGAGGACGGCGCTCGGTGGCGTCCGGCGCCCGGCGAATGGTGCGCGAACGAGGTCGTCGGCCATCTCGTCGAGGCTGACCTGCGCGGGTTCGCCGGCCGCATCCGGACGCTCCTCGACGAGGACGATCCGGCACTCCTCGGCTGGGATCAGCCAACAGTCGCCGCCGCGCGCGGGACTGCGCGAAGTCGACGGCCGACCTCCTCGCGGAGTTCCTACCCCTCCGTGCCGAGGGGGTGGCGCTCGTGCGCGGGCTCAGGCCCGAGGTCCTCTCGCGCTCCGGGCACCACGACGTCGTCGGCCGCCTGGGCATCGGCGAGATCGTCGCCGAATGGGTCCAGCACGACCGCAACCACGTGCGCCAGCTCCTGGCGATCGGTCAGGCGCTCGCCTGGCCGACCATGGGCAACGCCCGCCGATTCAGCGACCTCGACGCGTGACGGACGCGGCGACGACGACGTCCCCGAGCGTCTCGGGCTCCTCCACCGGCCGCTCGGCGAACAGCGAACGGTAGACAGCGGCGGCCGCGCCTGCGCCGAGGAGCGGTCCGACGATCCAGACGATCCAGTTGTCGAGGAACCCGGACGCGACGGCCGGGCCGAACCATCTCGCGGGGTTCATCGCCGCGCCGGTGAGCGGACCGCCGACGAGGATGTCCGCGGCGACTGCCAGGCCTATCGCGAGCCCGCCGATGCGCGGCCCCCGCCGATCGACGGCCGTGCCGAAGACCGCCAGCACGAGCAGGACTGTGAGGATCGCCTCGATGCCAATGCCGGTCGCCGGCGACAGCCCGCTCGCCAGCCCGGGCGTGCCGATGTGGCTCGGTGCCCAGGCTGCCTCCGGGAAGACGGCCCGCAGCACGAGCCCGGCGAGCACCGAGCCGATGAGCTGCGCTCCGATGTAGAGCGCACCCGTCGTCGCGCCGATCCGCCCGCCGACCCACACCGCGAACGTCACCGCGGGGTTGAAGTGTCCGCCGGAGATCGCTCCCAGGGATGAGACGAGGACTGCCAGGACGAGCCCATGCGCGAGTGCGACCCCGACGAGGCCCGGCGCGGCATCCGGCGCGAAGGTCCCGACGACGATCGACCCGGCGCCGACGACGAAGAAGAGGAACGTGCCGAGGCCTTCGGCAGCGAGCGACGCGCCCAGTCGACGATCCATGTGGCTTCAGCCTCCTCCCGGGACGACTCGAGACCGTCCGCAGAGGAGTATGCCTCCCGGCGCGATGTCGGCGCCTCGACCGCACCGACGGGTCAGTGTGCGGCTTCGAGCGCCTCGCGCATGAGCTCGTATGCCTGATCGTGGCGACCCATCTTCGCGAGCGTGTCGGCCCAGGCGCCGAGAACCTCGCGGCGACGTCCCATCAGCGTCAGTGAACGGGCGAGGTCGGCGGCCTGCTCGAACAGGGCGATCGCCTCGTTCGTGCGATCAGCCGCGATGAGGGCGCGCGCCTTCGTCTGGAGCGCGTCCAGGAGCGCCTTCCGATTCTCCGTCGAACGGGACAGCTCGATCGCCTCGTCGGCGAGTCGCTCCGCGCTCGCGGCATCCCCCCGGGCGAGGGCGATGCGCGCCTCGGTGTCCGCGAGATGCGCCAGCTGCCGGCGGTCGTCCAGTCGCGCCAGGGATTCACGAGCGAGCTTCGCCATGTCGCCCGCACGGTCGAGACTGCCGGCCTCGAGGTACGCGAGCGCCAGGCTGTTCGCGATCCCGGCCGTCTCGAGCTGGGCATCGGCCTCGCGGAACAACGCCAGGCTCTGCAATCCGGCGCGGATCGCCGCCTCGTGGTCGCCGCTGTCCCGGTAGCCGATGGCGACATGCTGCAGGAAGATGGCCCGACGCCGGGCGTCCAGGTCTCCGGCGAGCGCATCGGCCTCGTTGAGGTATGCCAGCGCACGGTCGGCCTCGCCCGCGCGTGTCAGGTTGGCGGCCATCGCGATGAGGGCTCGCACGACGAGGTCGGGATCGGCAGCGTGCTCCTGCCGGGCCTCGTCGAGGACGGTCCTCAGGAGCGCGCGGGCCTCGTCGGCGTTGTCCGACCGGAAGTGGCCGAACGACTGCCAGTACAGGGCATACAGGCGTTCCGACCGTCTACCTTGCTCATCGAACAGCTGGGCGGCCTCGGCAGCGGGCCGGATCGCCTCGGGCCCGCGCTCCAGGCGGCAGAGCGCTTCGCTCTGCCCGAGGAGGAGACTGGGCCGCTCCGCCCGTGACGGCTCGGCTGCCAGGAGGTCCTGGTAGGCCTCGAGCGCCGACGCGAAGTCGCCCGACGCCAGGCGCAGGTCCGCGTCAAGCAGGCCCCAGGCGGTCTCGGTGTCCGAGACGAACGCGGACGCCGGCATGCCGAGTCGCTCCGCGAGGTAGTTGAGGGCCGCCATCGACGGCTTCGCGACGCCCGTCTCGAGGGCGCTGATGTATGCCTTCGTATACCGCTGGCCCGCCAGCGCCTGCTGCGTCAGGCCGGCTCTGCGGCGAGCCGCCCGGATGCGGCTGCCGATCGCGGCGGCGAGCGGTCGATCGTCGACGACGACACGGCGGCGTCGTGTGGTGGTCCCAGCCATCGGCCGGATTGTACAACGCCGTCACGTGTTCCTTGACTACCTCGAGGACCGTTGCGACGTCCGTGCCGAGATGCCGTGAGATGAGCATCAGGGAGGGCAGCGACGGGACGACATGGCCCCGCTCGACCGCGGAGACGAACGCGCGCGTCAGTGGCCACCCG
>VBHW01000207.1 GCA_005881055.1 Chloroflexota bacterium | reverse complement strand
GATCCGTGCGGCCGACCGAGGCCTCACGGAGAAGGCGCTCCACCGCCTGGGGGACGGTCGGGTCGTCGAGTCGGTGCTCATGCACTATCCGGCCCGCCCGGGGCGCCGCGAGCGCCATACGGTCTGCATCTCGAGCCAGGTCGGCTGTGCCGTCGGCTGCCCGTTCTGTGCGACCGGGGAGCTCGGGTTCGGGCGCGACCTCGAGACCGCCGAGATCGTCGACCAGGTCCGCTGGGCCGCGCGCCACCTCGCGACGGACGGCCGCCGCCTGACGAACGTCGTGTTCATGGGCGAGGGCGAGCCGCTCCTCAACCTCGACCGCGTCCTCGAGGCGGTCGCCGCTCTCTCGGATCCGCGACGGTTCGGCCTCGGTGCCCGCCACATCACGGTGAGCACGTCGGGCGTCGTCCCGGGCATCCGCCGGCTCACGGCGCTCGGTCCGCAGTTCACGCTCGCGGTGAGCCTCCACGCGGCCCGCGACGCCCTCCGTGACGTCCTCGTGCCACTGAACCGCAGGTGGCCGGTCGCCGAGGTCGTCGAGGCGGCGCGCGATCACGCGCGTGCGACGGGCCGCCGGATCAGCTACGAGGTCACGCTCATCGGCGGGGTGAACGACACGGACGCCGACGCCGCCGCGCTCGCGACGCTCCTCGCCGGCGACCTCGCCCACGTCAACCTCATCCCGATGAACCCGGTCGCGCACACGCCGTGGGTCGCCAGCCCGATGCCGGCCATCGAGCGGTTCGCGGCTCGGCTGCGGGCCGAACGGATCCCCGTGACGATCCGCCGCAACCGCGGCCAGGAGATCGGCGCCGCATGCGGCCAGCTCGCGGCCGAGCACGAGGGCGAGCCGCCCCCGGCCGTCGTCGCGCGGCGGCGCGAGCGGCTGATCGCGGAGAGCGCGGCGGCCCTTCGCGGCGAGCGCCAGCCCGTCCCCCCGGCCGGCGCATGACGAGCAAGGCCGCCTGATGGCCGCCGGCCGGGCACGGGTCGCGGCGAGCATCCTCGACGCGGACCTGTCGAACCTCGTCAACGCGGTACGCCGGGTCGAGAAGGCCGGCGCCGACCGGATCCACCTCGACGTCATGGACGGCCACTTCGTCCCGAACCTCACGTTCGGGCCGAAGACGATCAAGGCGCTCCGAAGCCGGACCCAGCTCCCCTTCGACGCCCATCTCATGATCTCGAACCCGGGTCGCTACATCGAGGAGTACGTCGCGGCGGGCTGCGACTCGATCACGATCCACGTCGAAGTCGAGGAGTGGGAGGAGGTCGAACCGACCCTCGTGGCGATCCGCCGGGCGGGCCGCGCGGCGGGCCTGTCCCTTCGGCCGCGCACGCCCATCGCCGCGCTCGAGCGCTACCGGGAGCTCATCGACATCGTCATGGTCATGACCGTCGAGCCGGGCTTCGGCGGCCAGGCGTTCATGAAGGACGTGGCGCGCGAGAAGCTCCTCCCCGCCCGCGAGCTCCTCGGGGACGTCCCGGTGACCGGCGAGGTCCACGTCGACGGGGGGATCAACCGCGAGACGGCGGAGTTCGCCGGCGCCCAGGGGGTGGACGTCCTCGTCGTCGGCTCGGCCCTCTTCGTCAAGGGCCACGACATGGCCCGCGAGATCCGGCTCATCCGCTCGCTCGCCGACGAGGGCTACCAGTACGGCCTCAACGATGGCGTGCCGCCCATCCCGCGCGACCGCTGGACGACGTTCGTCACGCTGCCGAAGCACATCGCCGAACGCGCGATGGCCGTCATCGAGAAGGGCAGGATCCCGGTCCTCGTCCTGCGCGGACGCGACGGGCGGATGAACCCGGACGGCGTCCGCGACTACGACGTCGCCGTGCCGCTGTCCGCCGCGAAGCTGACCTCCGAGCGCCACGCCGGCGAACGCGATCGCTGGCTCGCCGAGGCGGAGAGGTGGCGGTACGACCTGCGCCGCGAGCTCGGCGTCGGCCCGGAGGATCCGCGGGGCGATGCGGCCGACGCCCAGGCTCGAGTCCCCCCGCGGTGACCCGTGGACGCGACGACGAGCTGAGCGTCACCCCGGTCGCGGCGCCCGGTCACCCGGTCCCGACGTCGCGCGGGGCGGGCGGCGATGCGGGATCGGGGGCGACGGCCGATGCGGTGCACCTGCTCGGGCGGCGCAACGAGCGCATCCTCCTGTGGGCGATCGGCGGATACATCGTCCTCCTCTCGGCCCTCATGCTCGCGCGCGGGATCTCGATCACCCCCGACGTCCTGCTCGTCGCGCTCGGACTCGCGGCGGTCCTCCTCGGCCGGGGTCGGCTCTACGTCCGCGACTGGGTGCCGTTCATCGGGCTCTTCTTCGCGTACGAGCTCATGCGCGGCTACGCGGACAACTTCGGGGCGGGCGTCCATGTGACCGACGTCATCGCCGCGGAGCGCCTCATCTCGTTCGGGACGCTGCCGACCGAGGTCCTCCAGGGCTGGCTCCACCCGGCGAGCGGGCCCGACCTGCTGGCCGTGGTGGGCACGATCTTCTACTTCCTCCACTTCCCGCTGCCGATCGCCGTCGGGTTCTTCCTCTGGTGGCGCCATCGACGCGTCTACTACGACTACGTCGCCGGGCTCATCGTCCTGTGCATGGCGGGCTTCATCACGTACCTCGTGCTGCCGGTCGCGCCGCCGTGGTGGGCCGAGCAGCACGGGTACCTGGCCGCGACGGGCGGCCATCCGGCGATCCTCCACCTGAAGGACCAGGGCTTCGACACGATGGCCCGGGCACTCGGGTTCGACGGCCGGTACGTCTACAGCTACGCGATCTACGACATCAACCCGAACGAGGTCGCGGCCTTCCCGTCGCTCCACGCGGCGTTCCCGTTCCTCGCGTTCCTCTTCGCGAGGCGCACGTTCGGCCGGGTGGGCTGGCTCATGCTCGCGTACAGCGCCGGCGTGTGGTTCAGCATCGTGTACCTCGGCGAGCATTACGTCGTCGACATCCTCGGCGGCCTCGCCTATGCGGCGGCCGCGTACTGGATGGTGATCCACGCGCCCGGCTGGTTCCGACGGGTCCTCGATCGGGCGGCTGACCGCGAGATCGAGGCGGGCGTCGAGGCCGAAGAAGCGGGCGACGAGACGGCCCTCGACCGGCTCGGGCGCCGCGTCCGCTGGTCGCTCGTCGGCCAGGGAGGTGGCGTCGCGCTGGCGGGGGTCGCGGGCATCGTGCTCGTCGGGGGCATGGGCCTCGCCGGCGGCGCGGGAACCCCGCTCTATCTCGTGCCCTGGGCGCTCCTCATCGCCGGTGCCTGGCGGGCAGGCGCCGGCCTGCTGGCTCGCTGACCGGCCCGGGACGTCGGTGCGCGCACTGCT
>VBHW01000206.1 GCA_005881055.1 Chloroflexota bacterium | reverse complement strand
TCCGGAGGCCGTCACTCGGGGCGTCGCCGATGGCCCGCCGTGAGGCGCGCTGGGGCCTCCTGTTCCTGTCGCCGTGGATCCTGGGATTCCTCGGGTTCACGCTGTTCCCGATGATCGCGACGCTGGCGTTCTCCTTCACGAACATCAACCTCGCCCAGGAGGAGCCGCTCCGCTTCGTCGGTCCCGAGCACTACCAGACGATGCTCGGCGACTCCCAGGTCTGGGACTCGCTCGGGGTGACGATCAAGTTCGCGGTGCTCGCGCTGCCCGTCGGCATCGTCCTGCCCCTGGCCGTGGCGCTCCTGCTCAACAGCAAATCCCTCCGCGGTTCGAGCCTGTTCCGCGTCCTGTTCTTCATGCCCTATGTCGTGCCATTCATCGCGGGCGTGCTCATCTGGCAGGGGATGCTCGGCACGGACACCGGCTGGATCAACCTGTTCCTCCGCCAGATCGGCATCCAGGAGCCTCCGAACTGGCTCAACGACACCGGCTGGATCTATCCGGCCCTCGTCTTCATCGGGATCTGGGGCATCGGCGGCGGGATCGTCATCAACCTCGCCGGGCTGCGCTCGGTGCCGAGCGAGCTGTACGACGCGGCGCGGATCGACGGCGCGGGATGGTGGGGCCAGCTCCGCCACGTGACCCTGCCGTTGATGACGCCGGTCATCTTCTACTCGCTGATCCTGGGCGTCGTCGAGCTGTTCCAGTACTTCCTCGTCCCGCTCGTCGTGAAGAACGGCACGGGCGAGCCGGGCGGAACGACGTTCTTCTTCAACCTCTACCTGTACAAGAACTTCTTCACGTTCCAGAACATGTCCTACGGGGCGGCCCTCGCGTGGCTCCTGTTCGGGATCATCCTCGTCGTCACGGTCGTCCTCTTCCGGACCTCGCGACGCTGGGTGTACTACGCGGGGGAGCGCTAGCCACCGATGGGCGTCGTGGCCAGCTCCGCTGCGACGACGCGGGTTCGCTCCCGCTGGGCCGGGCTGCGCCTGCGCCGTCGTGTGCTGCCGTCGGTCATCGTCACGGCCGTCACGGTGGTCGTCGTGGCGGGCTTCCTGTCGCCCCTCGTCCGCTCGCTGACGGTCTCGTTCAAGAGCCCCGACCAGCTGGCGCAGGTGGACTCGCCGATCTGGCCGGCCGACCCGCAGACGTTCGAGTATCAGGGCAAGTCGTACGAGGTCTTCAGCGTGCCGATGCCCGACGGGACATCCAAGGATCTCGCGCTCGTGACGAAGGGCCGGACCGAGAGCAAGTTCGTCGACCCGGCGAACGCGGCCGCGGGCCTCGTCACATGGCAGGGCTCGTGGCGGACGCTGCAGAACGCCTGGACGTTCGCGCCGAAGCCGACGAACTTCTCCGACGCGTGGGACCAGCTGAACTTCCCGCGCCTCTTCTTCAACACCGCGGCGATCGCCATCATCACGACGATCGGCACGATCCTGTCGTGCACGCTCGTGGCCTACGGCTTCGCACGCTTCCGGTTCCCCGGCCGGGGCAAGCTGTTCACGCTCCTGATCGCGACGATCTTCCTGCCGTTCGCCGTGACAGTCATCCCGACGTACACGATCTTCGTGAAGCTCGGCTGGGTGGGGACGTGGCTCCCGCTCCTCGTCCCGACGTTCTTCGCGAACGCGTACGACGTCTTCCTCCTGCGCCAGTACTTCCTCACGATCCCGCGGGAGATGGACGAGGCCGCCGCGATCGACGGCGCGGGCCCCTTCCGGACCCTCATCTCGGTCGTCCTGCCGCAGGCCGTGCCGGCCCTCATCGCCGTGGCGATCTTCCACTTCGTGTACGCGTGGAACGACTTCTTCGGGCCGCTCATCTACCTGTCGGCCAACCAGGACCTCCAGACGCTCTCGGTCGCGCTGGCGCGGTTCAACGGCATCCATTCGAACCGTGACCCCGGCATCATCCAGGCGGGGACGCTCATGACGATGGTGCTGCCGGTCGTCATGTTCTTCATCTTCCAGCGCGTCTTCGTCCGCGGCGTCGTCATCACCGGAGTCGAGCGATAGGCACGTTCCGGGTCGCCTTGACGTTCGACGCGGAGCACCCGGATCGCCCGACCGGCGCCGGTGTGCAGGAGCGCGTGCTCGACACGCTCGAGGCCGCGGACGTCCATGCGACGTTCTTCGCACAGGGCCGCTGGGTCGAGGCGTACCCGGCCACCGCCGGTCGGATCGCGCCGGCCGGCCACCTCCTCGGCAGCCACTCCTTCTACCACGCGCGGATGCCGCTCTTCTCCGACGCAGGGTTCGACGAGGACGTGCGCGAGGCGGAGCGCGCGATCCGGGACATCCTCGGCGTCGACCCGCGACCGTGGTTCCGCTGCCCGTTCGGGGTCGGCTTCGACGACCCGCGCGTCCTCGGCCGGCTCGCGGCGCTCGGCTATCGCGACGTGAACTGGGACATCGAGCCCGACGACTGGGACCCGGATCGGACGGCCCGGCAGGTCGAGGACGGCGTCGTCGACGGCGTGGTCGCCCGCGGCGACGGGGCGGTCGTCCTGCTCCACACGTGGCCGTCGAGCACGATCGCCGCGCTGCCGGGGATCCTCACCCGCCTGCGGGACCTGGGCGCGACGTTCGTCCGCCTCGACGAGCTGCCCGACGGTCCAGGGATCTCGTGACCGTGCGGGGGGAGACGGCGGCGATCCTCGCCGTCGACGGCGGCAACTCGAAGACGGACGTCGCGCTCGTCGCCGCCAACGGCGACCTGCTCGCCGCCGTCCGCGGGCCGACGAGCTCGCACCAGGCGGTCGGCATCGAGCGGGGGCTGCAGGTGCTCGACCGGCTCGTCGGCGAAACGGCCCGGCGCGCCGGGCTAGCGCCCGACGGACGACCGATCGCCGCACAGGGCGTCTTCTGCCTCGCCGGCGCGGACTTCCCGAGTGACCTTCGGCTCCTGCGACGGACGCTGACCGGCGCGCGGCTGGCCTCGGAGATCCTCCTGCGCAACGACGGGTTCGCCGGGCTGCGCGCCGGGACGAGCCGCCAGTGGGGTGTCGCGGTGATCATGGGCCGCGGCGTGAACGTGGCCGGCGTCGGCCCGGACGGCCGGACCGTCATCCATCGGCCCGGCGACCATACCTCGGGCGACTGGGGGGGCGGGAGCGAGATCGGCGTCCGGGCCCTCTCGTCGGCAGTGCGCGCCCGCGACGCGCGCGGACCGCGGACCGTCCTCGAGCGCCTCGTGCCCGCCTACTTCGGGCTCAAGCGGCCCCTCGACGTCACCCTGGCGATCTATCTCGGCCGGATCTCCGAGCGCCGCCTCGACGAGCTGCCCCCGACCGTGTTCGCCGCGGCCGGGAGCGGCGACGAGGTCGCGCGCTCGATCATCGACTGGGTCGCCGACGAGGCCGTCGGCCTCGCCCGCTCGGCGATCATCCACCTCCATCTGTCGCGCCGCGATGTCGAGGTGGTGCTGTCGGGCGGCGTCTTCCGGACCACCGACGCGGCGTTCCACGATCGTATCCGGCGGGGCATCCTCGCGACGGCCCCGCGGGCACGGGTCATCCGCCTCGAGGCGCCGCCGGTCCTAGGCGCGGCGTTGCTCGGCCTCGACCTCATCGCGCCCGCGGACGACGGCGTCGCGGCGCGGGCGCGCGCGTCGCTGACGCACGCGAGCATCCAGCCGGTCGACGGACATGCGCCCGCGGGTGCAGGGACGACAGCCAAGGCAAGGAAGGCGGCGTCGGGGGCACGCTCGTGACCGCGATGCGCGACGAGATCGCCGAGATCCCCGGGGTCG
>VBHW01000193.1:12253-13710 GCA_005881055.1 Chloroflexota bacterium | reverse complement strand
ACCTCAACCTCGGGATCCTCGACGGCGAGTTCATGTGTCTGGTCGGGCCGTCGGGCTGCGGCAAGACGACGAGCCTGCGGATGATCGCCGGCCTGGAGGAGATCTCGAGCGGCGAGCTGAAGATCGGCGACCGCGTCGTCAACGACGTCGCGCCAAAGGATCGCGACATCGCGATGGTCTTCCAGAGCTACGCGCTCTACCCGCACATGACCGTCCGCGACAACCTCGCCTTCGGCTTGAAGCTCCGCAAGGTCCCCAAGCCCGAGATCGAGCGCCGTGTCCAGGAGGCAGCGGGAATCCTCGACATTGGCCGCTACCTCGACCGCAAGCCCAAGGAGCTGTCCGGCGGCCAGCGACAGCGCGTCGCGCTCGGCCGGGCGATCGTCCGCGAGCCGGCGGTCTTCCTCATGGACGAGCCCCTCTCCAACCTCGACGCGAAGCTGCGCGTCCAGACGCGGGCCGAGATCGCTCGCCTCCACCAGCGGATGGGCACGACGTTCGTGTACGTCACCCACGACCAGGTCGAGGCCATGACGATGGGCACCCGGATCGCCGTCATGAGCGAGGGCTCAACCGCTTCGTCGCCGGCTTCATCGGCAGCCCGGCAATGAACTTCGTGGAGGTCAACATCACCGGCTCCGGCGACGGGCTCGTCCTCGAAGCGCACGGCCTGCGCGTGCCGATCCCGGCGCGCCTCCGGGACGCCGTCGGGACGACGAGCGGGCGCAAGATCATCGCCGGGTTCCGGCCGGACCACATCGACCTCGGGCAGCCCGATCCGAACGTGGCGACGCTGGCCGGCACCGCCGACGTCGTCGAGTACCTCGGGGCGCAGGAACTGCTCCACATCTCGGCCGCCGACAAGGACATCGTCGCGATCATCGACGCCGGCCACCGCGTCAAGCCGGGCGACAACCTCAACCTGTGGGTGCCGCTCGACAAGGTGCACATGTTCGACGCCGAGTCGGGGCTGTCCCTCACGGCCCAGGCTGAACGACCAGATTCGCCGCCTGAACGACCAGATTCGCCGCCTGAACGACCAGACTCGCCGCCTGAGCAACCCGGCCGCGCCCAGCGGCCCACCACAACAGCCCGCCGGCCGGTGAGGCGGCCGGAACGATCAGGCGACCCGCTCGAGGAGCGGATCGTGGCGTCGCGCGTCCTCCGCGAGGGCTACTACCTGACGTTCCGGATCGATACGATCGTGCGGGCGGACGGCTCCCGCGCGACCCGCGAGGTCGCCGGCCATCCGGGTGCCGTGGCGATCGTCGCGCTCGACGAGGCCGATCGCGTGCTCCTCGTCCGGCAGTGGCGATCCCCTGCTGGCCGCGCGATGCTCGAGATCCCGGCCGGGACGCTGGACTACGTCGACCGCGCCAAGGGCATCGTCGAGGACCACGCCCTGGCGGCACCGAGGGAGCTCGAGGAGGAGACCGGCTACCGCGCCGACTCGTGGC
>VBHW01000193.1:11042-12218 GCA_005881055.1 Chloroflexota bacterium | reverse complement strand
ATGACCGTCGCGGGCCGGACGAGGACGAGCGCCTGGAGCTCGTCCGAATGCCGTGGCGGGATGCGGTCGCCGCGGCGACCGACGGGCGGATCGTCGACGCGAAGTCGCTCGTCGGGCTCCTCTGGCTCGCGCGCCTGAAGGACGCCGGCGAGGCCTAGCAAAAGAGGCCTGGTCAAAGGGCCCGGTCGGAGGGCCCAGTCGGAGGGCCTGGTCAGTCGTCCGCTGCGGGACCGCGCGGGGGCCGGATGCGCGCGAGGGCGCCCTGGTAGAGCGTGGAGTCGGGCGCGAGCGCGACGGCCAGGCGGAGGTGCGTCCAGGCCTCCTGGGTCCGGCCGAGGTGCTTGAGGCTCTGGCCGAGGCCGTAATGCGCGTAGTGCGCCGACGGGTCAATCTCGAGGAGGGAGGCGAACGTCTCCGCCGCCTTCGCCCGCTGCCCGCTGTTGTAGTAGGCGCGACCGAGGGCCTCGAGGATCGAGCCCTTGTCCGGCTCCTGCCGCGCCGCCCGCTCGAGGACGATCGCCGCCTGGGCATGGTGGCGGGCCGCGTTGAGCGCCTGACCGCGCCGCAGCAGCTCGTAGGCCTCGATCGCTTTCGTCGGGGCGCTGCGCGCTCATGGCCCGATGGTCGCACGGAACGGGGCGGGTGTCCGCACCTCGAACGTCAGGTGGTCGACCGTCAGAAGGTCGAACGTCATGTGATCGAACGCCAGATGGACGGGACGTCAGTCCTCGGTGCGCCACGCGGCGAGGTCGATCGGCTGCAGGCGCGGGCTCGGCGTCCGGCCGGGGATCCGCCCGCGCTTGGCGATCGGACGACCGTCGATCTCCTTGATGTCGCCGGTGAAATCGATCGGCGTCGCCCCACTGATGTACGAGCCGACGGCGTACGAGTCGACGGGCGCCTCCGCCTCCTTGAAATACGCGATCCGCTCGGGCGACAGGCCGCCGGAGACGACGATGCGGACGTGCTCGAACCCCTCGAGGTCGAGCCGGGCCCGCACCTCGTGGACGAGATCCGCGGTGACGCGTCCACGCTCGGACGGGGTGTCGAGGCGGACGCCGTACAGCCGGTCGCCGAGGGCATGGGCGACCCGAAGCGCCTCTTCGGCCTCGTCCTTGAACGTGTCGATGAGGACGATCCGCGGGACATCGGACGCGAGGTCGCGGTCGAACGCCT
>VBHW01000193.1:7489-11029 GCA_005881055.1 Chloroflexota bacterium | reverse complement strand
ATGGGGCATCGTCCCGGTCGGCGCGAGGCCGGCAAGCCGGGCCCCCGCCGGGGTCGAGGCGCCGACGCATCCACCGACGATCGCCGCGTAGTCGAGCACGTCCGTGACGTCCGGGTGGACGTGCCGCGCACCGAACGAGATGACCGGCGCCGGCGCTGCCGCGTCGACACACTCGCGCGCGGCGGTCGCCCAGCCGGTCGACTGGGCGAGCATGCCGAGGATCGCCGTCTCATACAGGCCGAACTGGCGGTACCGGGCGTGGATCCGCAGGACGACCTCCTTGGGGTCGAACCGATCGCCGTCGGCGAGTGCCTCGACGGTCACCGAGTCCGACTCGTCGACGAGGACGTGGGCGATGAGGTTCTTCGCCTCGTCGATCCCGCAGAGGATGCCGGTCTGGCGGCTGAAGACCTCCATGGTCACCACCGGATCGAGACCCTCGCGCTCGAGGACGAGGTCTGCCCGTGCGAAGTAGACGTCGGCTGACTCGCCGGACAGGATCTCGCGGGATGGGCGGGTGTGGAGCGCGCCCATCAGATGCCCCGTGCGGGCATCAACGCGAGTCGCGAGAGAGCCTCGGGCCGTGGATGCGCCGCCGGCGTGGGCCGGAGATGCACAGACGTCGTGGGCCGTGGATGCGCCGCCACCGTCAGTCCTCGTCTCCGTGCTCGGCGCCGGTGAGCGGATCCATCGGTGCGGATGCTCCCGGCCATCCGTCCGCCTGGCCGGCGGCCGGCGCGGCTGGCGGCGGTCGCCCTTCGGTCGGAAGGTTGGCCGCGAGTGTACCGTACGGCGCCGCAGCGTCCGGAACGGCCGCCTGAGTGAGGGCAGCCACCGCCGCGCGCCGGGCGACTCGCCGCCGGCGGCGCACGATCCATGCCACGAGGACCGCCAGGACGAGCGCGACGAAGAGCGCGACGCGGACCGCGCCGGCGACCCGCTCGCGGCCCACGACTCCGGCACCGTCGAGGAGCCGCCCCGCGTCGTCCACAGCGGCCTGGGCCGCGGTCATGTCGTCTGCCTGGAAGTCGGCCCTCGCGGCCTCCACGCGCGTCATCGGCTCGACGCCCCCCAGGAGCCCGAGCTGGACCCAGACGTCGCGTGCCGCACCCGCCTCCCGGCCTGCATCCCCGATCGCGCGCAGGACGCCGAGCTCGCGATCCGCCTGCGCCTGGACCGGGCCGAGGTCGGCGATCGCGGACTGGTACGCGCTTCGAAGCGACGCCGGGACCGTCACCCCGACGTTCGCGGCCTCGGTCGCGATCGAGTCGCGCGTGACCAGGACGCCCTCTGCCTCGCCGATCCGCGTGGTTGCGAGCTGGAAGGTCCAGTGCGCCATCGGGCTGCGGACGGACATCGGCGGAAGCCAAGGCTGTCCGTGTGCCTGGCCGTGTTCGACGAGGCGGGCGTAGGCTGCCCGCGCCGCGTCGCGAGCGTCGAGCTCCTTCGCGCCCGCGGCATCGACCACCCACTTCCGGATGAGCGCCTCGGCTCCCGTAGACCCGCCCCGCTCCTGGACGTAGTCGAGGAAGCGGCGCCAGTCGACCGCCCCGCCGATTGACTCCGCGGGCGGCGCCCCGACGTAGGCGATCGCACGACCGTCCGCTGCCGAGAAGACGTCGCGCATCTTCGCCGGGCCTACTTCCCTGACCAGGCCGTCGATGACGGCGTGGCTGGCGTTGTAGCCGTACAGCTCGCGAGCCTCGGTCGTCGTGTCGACGATCCGGCCGGGTGGCGGCCACGAGACGAGCGGGAGCGGGAAGGCGGCGGACGACGTGCGGTTCGGCATCGGGATGGGCTGCCAGGCGAGGCCGAGCTCGCCGAGCGTCAGCGTCGCATACGTGTCGGCCAGCCCCTCGTTGATCCAGCGCTCGCCGAACAGCCGCTGGTTGAACCAGGCGTGGGACGTTTCGTGGACGATCGTGAGGTCGTCGAGCTCCTCGCTGATCTCGATCCGGTTCTCGTCGGTGAGATAGAAGCCGGCGTACCCCTCGAGCACGGCCGCCGCGCGCTCGGTCACCTCGAGATCCCCTCGGACGGGCCAGCGCAGGCCGACGAGGCGCTCGAGGATCGGCAATCCCCGTTCGAGGCGATCCGCCACGCGAGTCCGCCAGACGGTGTCCTCCGGCCATCCGCGGACGACGAACCGCTCGCCGCCACCGAGCGTGATCGGCTCCGACGACAGCGCATCGGGCCGATCGCCGGTCACGACCGCGAACCAGCTCGCGGGATCCGTGACGTCGCTCGCCGTGAGGGACTGGCCCGCTTCCTGGAGCCCGTTGACGTCCATCGGGCCGCCGATCACCGATGACGCGAAGCCGGCCGGCATCTCCACCCGGACGTCGCCGGCGTCGCCGAAGCTCCATGCCGTGAACGAGACGAAGGCCGACTCCACCCTGATGTCGGCCCTCGATCGCGGCGCGCCGCCCGGCAGGTCGTACGAGATCCGCATCGCGATGGCCTGCCCGTGGTAGAGGTTCCGGCCGAACCGGACCTCGAGCACGGAGTAGCCCGTCCTCGCCCGGACGGTCGTATCGAGCGTCCGGCCCTCCGCGGTCGCCCGCAGGTGCGTCGCCTCCGGCTGGAGGAAGAAGCCTGCGCTCACGAAGTAGTAGCGGACTGACTGCGTGTCGCTCTTCTGGTTCGTCGCGCTGACCTGGACGTCGACGTGGACGCGATGCTGGTCGGGCTGCACGGTGTAGACGGCGGTCGAGCGCGTGCCGAGCCCGTCGTCGGCGGCCCGGACCGCCGGCGGTCCTCCGGGGCGGGCGATCGCCAGTGACAGTCCGAGGCCGAGGGCCGCGACGGCCTTGACGGCGATTGGGAGGCGCTCGGGCCGGCGTGTCGAGGCGATCACGATGGATCGGGGCCGTCTCGATCCTGCTCGCCGGCACGCACGGCGCGGGCCATCGGGAGCCGGCTCGAGCCCGGCCCGGACCCCCGCGTTCGCTGCCTCCGACGGCCACGCCGCGACGTCGCGAGGAGCGCGATCCCGATGAGCGCCAGGACGAACGCGGCGGTGGCGAGCCGGCCGCGTCCGACATCGGTCGCGGAGAGCCAGGTGACACGTGCAGCGTCGGCCGCCGCGACCGCACCGGTCAGGTCGCCCGAGGCGAAGGTCGTGCGGGCTTCGGCGAGACGAACCTCCGGATGCTCCCCGAGGAGCCCGATACGCGCGACGATCCCCGGATCGGCCGGCTCCGCCTCGGCGTCAGCGGCGATCCGATCGATCGCGGCGGTCTCCGCGGCAAGCTCCGGCTCGGCCGCAGCCGGCCCGTCGCGCTCGAACGCGATCCGAAGCGTCGATGGCAGCGACAACCCGGCCGACGCCGCCTTCGATTCGAGGCCGGGGCGCGCGGCGAGCAGGGCGCGGGCCCGCGCGATGAATGCCGTCGCGTCGTCGAACTGCCAGCGGTCGAGCGCCGTGCGGATGTCGCGTGGCAGCTCCCAGTCGCCCGCCTCGGCGACGGCCGCGGCATAGGCGGCGCGCGCCGCGGCGCGATCGTCGAGCATCGCCCGCTCCTCGGGCCGGACGACCCA
>VBHW01000193.1:1806-7344 GCA_005881055.1 Chloroflexota bacterium | reverse complement strand
ACCGTCAGGCCGTCCGCCCCCGCTCGCGCGGCGATCAGCCCGGCGAGGACCCGCGAGGCCGTGAAGGCGTACGCGTCGGTGGCGCGCCCGTCGCGGCCGTCGGCCTGCCACGCGTTGAGCGGTATGCGCGCGGCGAGGAGCGGCTTCGTGAGGGTGGCGGCCGGAACCGCGATCTTCAGCTTCGGCGCCGCGAGCGCCGCGTAGTACGAGGCGAACCCCTCGGCCGTCCAGCGATCGGCGACGAGACGGCCGTTGAACCAGGCGTGGGCGCTCTCGTGGAGGACGACGAACGGCTTCGCGTCGTACGCCACCTCGATGCGGGCGGCCCCGGGGTCGAACAGGGCCGCGTAGCCACCGCTCGACCTTGTGACGGCTTCCTGCACGGTCAACGCAGTCGGCGCGACCGGCGCGCTGCTGGGCGCGGGCAACGCGCCGGGTGACGCAGCCGCCGACGCGCCGGGTGACGCCGGCGGCGAGGCTGCCGAGGACCCGACCGGCGACACGGACTCCGAAGCCGCCGGCGATGTGGACGGGGACGCAGCCAGCGAGGCCGATGAGTACGGCTGCGGCGAGGCGCCCGGCCCGCCGGCCGCAGCATTCAGGTCGAGCGGCACCGGCATCCCGATCCGGATCCCGAGCTCCGGCAGGCCGGCCCGCAGGATCGCCGCCGTCCGCTTCCCGAACGCCGCATCGTCGCGCCATGCCTGGACAACGACCGGGAGCCGCTGGCCGGCAACCGTCAGATCGACGCGCGTCGTCGCATACGCTCCGGGCCGATCCGCGAGCACATAGGCAAAGAAGTCGAGCGGACGAGCGAGCCGACCGCTCGAGTACACCTGCGCACCCTTCGCACCCGGCGTCGGTCCGCTCAACGGCCCCCGGAGGACCTCCACGCGGTAGCCGGCCGGCATCACCACGGCGGCGCTGCCCCCGGGCGTGTCGGTCGAGCCGAACGCCCAGACCGGGAACGTCGCGATCGCGTCGCCGATCCGGACGTCGCGATCGGCCGAGCCGCCCGGGTCGCGCAAGTCGAACGTCAGGCGGAGCCCGAGCGACCGCCCGCTGTAGAGCTTCGTCCCGAACCCGATCCTGAGGAGCGTCTGGCCTCGCGTCCGCGAGAGGACCGACACCGTCGGGTGCGCCGACGATCCCACGGCCCGGACCTGGAATCGCGTCGTTCCCGGCAGGACGGCGAGGTTCGCGCGATCGAACCAGAACCGCCTGATCACCGTGTCGGCGTGGTGGTTCGTCGCCGAGATCGAGACCGTCACGTGGACCCGACGCTGGGCAGGCTGGACGTCGTAGCGCGCGGTCGCGACGAGCGTGAGGTCAGGAGCCGCGGCGTCGGCGGGAGCCGCCGCCGGGGCACCCAGCGCGCAGCCGAGCGCCAGGAGGACGGCGGCCCCTCCTCGCACGATCCGGGACGTCACGGGCCGGTGAGCTCCGCCAGGCGGTCGGCGTAGCGGGCGAACAGCCCGACCTGCCGGCTCAACCGGCCGGCGCTGCCCGGCACCTTGCCGTCGAGCCAGATCCAGTGGGCGGAATCCTCCGCGAGGTGGTCGCAGAGCGCGAGGAGGCGAGCGAGCGCGATTCCGAGGGTGTCGCGGCCGAGCCCCTCGATCGCCAGCTCGGAGGTCAGCACCGGCCGCTCATCGGACGCGATGGCGAACTTCACGAACGGGTATTCGTCATTCCAGCGGAGGAGCGTCCGGTACGAGCGGCGCAGCGCGTCCGTGATCGTCGGCGGCGCGTAGTGGACCCAGGCGATCAGAGCCAGCGACGGGTCGAGGATGAGCGTCACCCGGATGTCGAACCTGCGGCGCCCGTCGAGGACGAGGTCCCAGCTCGTGATCCCCTCGCGCTCGGTCCGCTCGAGCGGCACGATGCCGAGCTCGGTCAGCCAGCCGTCCACCTCGATCGGGCTCGGGGCAGCCGGGCCGCGATCCGGTGGAGGCATGGGCGCGAGTCTAGCCGAGGACTCACGTCCAGAGCCGTGTCGCGCCCCGCGGACGGCACCCCCGGAGGGCCGAGGGAGGGCCGCCCACCTCAGCTCGACCCGCCCACCTCAGCTCGACCCGCCCACCTCAGCTCGACGCACCGCGTGCGGATGCGCCCCTCGCGGACGCGCGGCTCGCGGATGCTTCGGGAACAGCCGCGCCACTCGTCGGCCCACCGCCGCGGGCGACCTTCGCCTCGCGGTCGGGCACGATGACCGGCACGCCGCGCGATCGACGCCCGTCGCTGCGCTCCACGGTCGAGCCGCTGCGGATCACCCGGGCCGTGTAGTCCGTCCCGTCGCCGACGATCGCCCCGGGCCCGACGACGACCTCCTTGTCGAGGATCGCCCGGTCGACGACCGCGCCGGATCGGATGACGGAGTCGAACATGACGATCGAGTCGCGCACGACCGCCCCGACGTCGACGCGGACGCCCGGCGAGAGGACCGAGTTCACGACCGTGCCGTTGATCACGCAGCCGTGGCTGATGAGGCTCCGGTGGACCTGCGACGTCGCACCGACGCGGGCAGGCGCCCGCTCCTCGGAGCGCGTGTGGATGAGCCAGTCCTTGTCGTTGAGGTCGAGCTCCGGGTCGTCCTCGAGGAGGGCCATGTTCGCCTCCCAGTAGGACTGGATCGTCCCGACGTCCTGCCAGTAGCCGTCGAAGCGGTAGGCGTGCACGCGGGCTCCGCCGTCGAGCATCGCCGGGATGACGTTCGCTCCGAAGTCGGTGAGGTCCTCGGACAGCCAGCGGCGGAGGGCCCGCTTGCTGAAGACGTAGACGCCCATCGACGCGAGGTCGCTCTTCGGCTGCTTCGGCTTCTCCTGCCAGTCGACCACCCGACCGGCCTCGTCCATCGCGAGGATCCCCATCCGGCTGGCGTCGGCGAGCGGGACCCGCCGGACGGCGATCGTCACGTCGGCCCGCTTGGCGCGGTGCGCGGCAACGAACGGCTGGTAGTCCATCTTGTAGATGTGGTCGCCAGCCAGGACGAGGATCGTGTCGGCCGGGTTGTGGTCGATGACGTTGAGGTTCTGGAGCACCGCGTCGGCCGTGCCGCGATACCACTCCGCAACGCGACCGCGGGCGATGTACGGCTGGAGCATCCGGACGCCGCGTGTGTTCCGGTCGAGGTCCCACGGCCGGCCGAGCCCGATGTGGTCGTTGAGCGAGCGCGGGTTGTACTGGGTCAGGACGACCACGTCGTCGATGTCCGAGTTCACGCAGTTCGAGAGCGTGAAATCGATGATCCGATACTTGCCGCCGAACGGGACGGCGGGCTTCGCGCGAACGGACGAGAGGATGGACAGCCGCTCACCCTCGCCGCCGGCCAGGATGACTGCCATCGTCCGCTTCATGAGCGCGTTTCCCCTGTGCGAGACCAGCCGCGCAGCTGGTCGGGTGCCGCCGGTGACGCCGCGCGCCGGGGCCGACGGTGACGCTTCGCGCCTGCCGCGATGCTACCAGAGGCGCGCCGACGGCCCGGGGGTCGGTGGCTAGAGGAAGAGCCGGGGGTTCACCCAGGTGTCGTTGAGCTCGACCCCCCAGTGGAGATGCGGCCCGGTCGAGTTGCCGGTCGTGCCCTCGTACCCGACGATCTGGCCCTGGGCGACGTACTGGCCGGCGCGCACGATCGGCGGCCGGTAGGCGTTGTCGAGGTGGCCGTACAGCGAAACCAGCGACTGGCTGTGGGCGATGATCACCACCCAGGCGCCGTCCGACAGCGGCCCGGCGTAGACGACCCGCCCGGCACCCGCGGCCCGGATCGGCGTGTACTTCGGCGCGGCGATGTCGATGCCCGTGTGGAAGTGGGCGCAGCTCCCGAGCGGCGGCTCCCAGATGAGGCCCGTGCACCCGAACTCCTGCGTGATCACCCCGTGCTCGGGCCAGGCGAACGTGCCGTTGTAGACCGACGGGATGTTGCCCGCGGCGAACTGCGCCGCGATGAGGCGGTCGATCTTGGCCTTGATCTGCGCATTTGCCTTCGCTGTCGCGGCGAGCATCGCGCGGGCGGCCGCCTTGTTGTGCGCGATCCGTACATAGGCCGCGGCCTGGAGCGCGAGCTGGTGCTTCGTCTCGGCCTGGAGCTGGGCAAGCGCGGCCTTCGCGTCCTTGAGGTCCGCGAGGCGGGCGTCGAGCTGCCGCTTCTGGACGGCCGTCTCGGCGCGCAGCTCGTCGGTCTGGTCCCGCGTGTCAGTGACGGTCTGGTTGATGACCGCGAGGTCGGCCTGGTCCGACTCGATCTGGCCGGCGAGCGCCTTGTCCTGGTCGCCGATGTCGAGGTAGTAGCCGACGTCGGCGAGCGCATCGGCGAAGGATTCGGATGACAGGATCGTCTCGAGGAGCGACGTCTCGCCGGCCGAGTAGGCGGCGCGCAGGCGCTCGCCGAGGATGGCCTTGCGGTTGGCGAGCTCGATCGCCGTGCGGCGCTGGTCCTGGGTGATGCGGAGGAGCTGGAGGTCGAGGTCGCCAAGCTGGACGACGAGGAGGTTGTACGCCCGCTTGATCGCGCTGACCTTGACCGACATGTCCGCGACGCGGGCCTGGGCGACGACGAGGTCGGCGTTGATGCCGACGAGCGTCGTCTTCGTCTGGGCGATCTCGCCCGCGAGGTTGACCTGCAACTGGTTGAGCTTCGCGATCTCGGCCTTCTGGGCGGCGATCTTGGCCGCCAGGGCCTTCTGACGCGCGATCGCGGCGGACAGGTCGTCACCGCCCCGGGCGGTCGTCGGCTGGTACGGGCCGAGACCGCTCGCGAGGAGCGGTACGAGAAGGATCAGGAGGAAGAGATGCCGAACCCCACGTCGTGGAGCGACGGGGCGGCGGTTCACGATGGCGTCGTCACTGTGCGAGCGGCTCCGTTGGGCGTGACCCTGGCAGTCACGTGGCGGTCATGGCTCGCCGGTGATACGCCGCCCCGAGTCGGGCACAGCCCCAGGACGACTCCGGCTGGGCGGCATCCTACCATCCGTCGTCCACCCGTCCAACTCCCCCGATCGTATGAGCCCGATGGTCCTGTCGCGGGTGGTCCAAACGTCGTGCTTCCGCCTGTTCCGCGCTCGGGGCTCAACCGATCGGGACGAGGATGCTCCAGAAGGCGCCGAGGACGAGGAAGGGTCCGAACGGGACGTACGTGCGCAGCGTCACCCTCCGGGCGGCGAGGAGCGCGACGATGACGACGCCGGCGAGCACGATCCCGAACGCCGTGCCGACGAGCGCCCGATACGCGCCGGCGGTGAGGCCGACGGAGGCGAGCAGCTTCACGTCGCCCACGCCGAACGCTCCGGCCCCGAACAGGAGCGACGGCAGGTAGATCGCGGCCGGGATCGCCAGGGCCGCGACGATCGCGATGACGAGGCCGCCGCCCACGAGCGGATTCTGGCCGCTCCAGGCATAGACGAACGCGATGGGGATCATCGGGATGGTGACGACGTCGGGCAGGAGCCGCTGGTCGAGATCCGTCGCGAGAAGCAGGACGAGCGCGGCCCCGTAGGCGACGAAGACCGCGAGCGCGGGCCCGGAGAAGTGCGACGGCAGGAG
>VBHW01000193.1:0-1780 GCA_005881055.1 Chloroflexota bacterium | reverse complement strand
GCGGGCGGCCGGCGACGAACGGCTCCTCGTGCTCGGGCCAGCGGACGGCGATCCGGTCGGCGACGATGCCCCATGCGCCGCCGGCCACGGCGAGCACGACGGCGAGGGGGTCCACGTGCTGGTGCGCTCGTACCTGGCTTGGCGCAGGAGGGTGGCTAGCCGGCGCCGGCGAGTGCCAGCTCCACGAGCGTGGCGTGGGTCACGCCATTCGAGCCGCGCGCGGCGTACGGCTTCGCCTTGCGGAAGTAGCCGGTGCCGCCGATGTCGATGTGCGCCCAGGGCACCGTCGCGAACTGCTTGAGGAACAGCCCGCTCTTCACGAGCCCGCCCTCGGCGGACGCGGAGGTGTTGAGGAGGTCCGCGTACCAGCTCTCCATGTCAGACATGTAGTCGTCGACGAGCGGGATCTGCCAGAACCGCTCGCCGGCCCGACCCGCCGCCGACAGGACATCGTCGACCCAGTCCTGCGGCGTCCCGAAGATCCCGGTCACGAGGTCGCCGAGGGCCCGCGCGACGGCGCCGGTGAGCGTGGCGACGTCGACGAGATGGGTCGCGCCGAGCCGCTCCGCGTACGTCATCGCGTCGCCCAGGATGAGTCGGCCCTCGGCGTCGGTGTTGTTGATCTCGACGACCTTGCCGTTCAGGGCCCGGACGACATCGCCTGGCCGGGTCGAGTGTGGACCGGGCATGTTCTCGACCGCCGGCGCGACGGCCAGGAGCGGCGTCCCGGGGGCGAGGCGGGCGACGGTCTCGATCGCGCAGATGACCGTCGACGCCCCCGTCTTGTCCATCTTCATCTCTTCCATCCGGTCGGACGGCTTGAGGCTGATGCCGCCGGAGTCGAAGCAGACGCCCTTGCCGATGATCGCGAGGCGCCGGCCGAGCTTGTCTGTCGCGCTTTCCGCACCCGAGCGCATGACGATCATCCGCGGTGGGTTGTCGCTGCCCTGCCCCACCGCCAGGAACATCCCCATCCCGAGCTCGCGCGCCCGATCGGGCTCGATGACGTCGATCCACAGCCCGTTGGCCTCGGCGATCGCGCGCGCCTCGTCCGCGAGGCCGATCGGCGTGAGGTCGTTGCTCGCCCGGTTCGCGAGCGTCCGCGCCTTGTTGGCGCCCTCGGCGATGATCAGGCCGCGCTTCGCCCCGGCGGTCGCCGTCCCGTTCGCACCCGTTCCGTTCGAGCCTGACGCGACGATGATCAGCTCGTCCAGGGCCGGCGGCGCGGTCTCGACCTCGTCCCGGTAGATCGACTGCGGCTCGTAGCCGCCCTCGATCACCCCCCGCGTCACGAGCTCAGCCGCCGCCGCTTCCCCGCCCTCGAGATGGCGCGCCAGGTCGCCGATGAACACGGCGAGGGTCCGCACCTGTCGTCCGCCGAGGCGCCGCTCGACTGTGGCTCCGAGGCGGGTGGCGACCTCCCGGTCGACCTCGTCGGCCGGTCCGGCGGCGACCGCGAGGAGGCGGGTCGCGCGTGAGTCGCCGGCTCCGGCGAGCGCGTTGCTCCAGCGCTTGTCCGTCAGCTCGCCGAAGGACGCGAGCCCGCGAAGCTCCCCGCCGCTCCGGCGATCGAGCTCGGCGAGCACGCCGTCGAACTCCGGCTCGCCGAAGTACGGGATCGCGAGGACGTCGGCGGCGACATCCCACGGCTGGTCGTTGACGACGCGCAGCTGCATCGAAGCGGCTCCTCCCGTGGCCGACCCAAGGTGAGCCCCGTGCCGGCCCAGTGCCCGTTGCGTGCGACCGCGCCTGCCCGACGCCCCGCAGAGCTCCCACCAGG
>VBHW01000192.1 GCA_005881055.1 Chloroflexota bacterium | reverse complement strand
GTCGACCGCAAGACGACGGAGATCGCCCCGGGCGACTTCCGGACGCTGCCGACGGACGAGGTGTGCTCGGAAGGCCACCCGATGGTCATCCGCCTCGGCCGGAACGGCGCGTTCCTCGGCTGCTCCCTCTATCCCGAGCACAAGGAGACGCGCCCCCTCCCCGATGCCGACGACGCATCGCCCAACGGGGCGACACCCGCGTCCGTCGACGGCTCGGAGCCGCCACTGCCGGGAGTCGGCGACTCGTGCCCGGAGTGCGGGTCGACGGACGGCGGGACGCTCGTCGCGAAGCGCGGGCGGTTCGGGGCGTTCGTCGGTTGCGACCGCTACCCGGACTGCAAGTACATCCACAAGGCGGGGCCGCCCCCGCCCGCTCCACTCGGGTTCGAGGTCACCTGCCCGCGCTGCTCGAAGGGCAACCTCGTCACGCGGCGCGCGCGGCGGACTGGCTCCCTGTTCTGGGGCTGCTCGCGGTACCCCAAGTGCGACTTCACCTCGTCGCGCGAGCCGCTCGGCGCCGTCCATGACGCCGATGGCGGGCCGGTCGCGCGGGACGGTGAGAACGGCGCCATCTGCCTCGCCTGCGGCGCCCCGATCGAGGCCGAGGCATCGGGCATCGAGCCGGGTATGCGCCTCGCGGGCGGGGCCCCGAATCCGGAGGCGCTCGCACGACCCGCCCGACGGGCACGGCCCGCGGGCTCGGGTCGGTCCGCTGGCGGGTACGGCCGCGGCCGGTCGAGTGCCACGGGCGGCGGATCGGGCGGTCGTTCGCGACCGACCCGGCGCGGTCGCTCGACCGAGCGCACGCCCGGCGCGTGACGAGCGAATCCGGCGCCGAGGCCGCCCTCGCCAGCTTCATCACCGCCCTCGAGGCACGGGACTCCTCCCCGAATACCCGGCGCTCATACAAGACCAGCGTCGGCGCCTACCTGGCGTGGCTCGGGGCGCGCGGCATCGACTGGGCGACGCCGGCGCGCGCGGACCTGCGCGCGTACCTCGCAGAGCTCGGCGTCGGCCGTGCCCGGTCCACGGTCGCGCAGCGCGTCGCGGCGCTGCGCGCGTTCTATCGCCACGCCCGTCGGACGGGCCTCTCACCGGGCGATCCGTGGTCGTCGCTCGCGACGCCACGCCTCCCGCGCCGATTGCCGCGCGTCCTCGAGATCGAGCAGGTCGAGCGGCTCCTCTCGGCCGTCGAGGTCGATCTCGCCGGCGCAGGCGGCGACACGTTCGCGGAGTCGATCGCGCTCCGTGACAGCGCCCTCGTCGAGACCGTCTATGCGGCGGGTCTGCGGATCGGCGAGCTCGCGGCGGCCGCCGTAGCAGACCTCGATCTCAACCGAGGGGAGATCCGCGTGATGGGCAAGGGACGCAAGGAACGGATCGGGCTGCTCGGCCGTCCGGCCCGGCTCGCCCTCGAGCGCTACCTCGCGGATGGGCGCCCGACGCTGCGGGCGCGTCACGGCGCGGGCCCGGAACCCCCCGAGCTGTTCCTCAACCACCGCGGCCACGCGCTCGGCGTCCGCGGACTGCGGTTCCGGCTCGAGCGCCTCCGACGGCTGGCCGGGCTGCCCGTCGGCGTCTCGCCGCACACGCTGCGGCACAGCTTCGCGACCCACCTCCTCGCCGGCGGGGCCGACCTGCGCGTCGTCCAGGAGCTCCTCGGTCACGAGAGCCTCGCGACGACCCAGGTCTACACGCACGTCTCGCCGGGTCGCCTCCGCAGCGCCTACGAGGCCGCCCATCCGAGGGCCGGCCGAGGCTCGCCTGGTCCGTCGGCCCGTCCGCCCGTCTCCGTGCCGGGCGACCTGCCCGCGTGACGACCGGCCGCACGCTCGCGCGGGCGGGCCTCATCGTCACGAGCGCCTTCTTCGCGTCCCGCCTCCTCGGCGGCGTGCGCTCGGTGGTGATCGGCGCGGAGTTCGGGGCCGGGAGCGAGCTCGACAGCTTCCTCGCCGCGTTCCGGATCCCGGACGTCATCTTCCAGCTCGTCGCGGCCGGGGCGCTCTCGTCGGCCCTCATCCCGATCGTCGCCGGCCTGCACGCGGGCGATGAGGACGAACGCGCGTGGCGGGTCGCGTCGACCGTCACCACGCTGATGATGGCCGTGCTCCTCGTTCTCGCGGTCGTCGTCGCGATCGCCGCACCGGTGATCGTGCCGGCGATCACATACGGCTTCCCTGCGGCGCAGAGCGCCAAGACTGCGGAGCTCACCCGGATCATGCTCCTCAGCCCGATCTTCCTCGCCCTCGGATCGATGGCGACGACGCTCCTGAACGCGCGGCAGCGCTTCGGCGCCTCCGCCGTCGCGCCGCTCGCCTACAACGCGGCGATCATCGGGGCGGCCGTCTTCCTCGGGCCGACGCTGGGCACGACCGGCCTCGCGATCGGGGTCGTCGCCGGGTCGATCTGCCACATCCTCGTCCAGGCGGGGCCCCTCCGCGCGATCGGCTTCCGCTACCGGCCGGCCGTCGACCTCGCGGACCCGGAGGCGCGGCAGGCGCTGACGCTCATGCTCCCGCGGGCCGTCGGGCTCGGTGCGAGCCAGTTGACGTTCCTGGTCGCGACCGCGCTCCTGTCGGGCCAGCCGCCGGGCACGCTCACGGCGTTCACGTTCGCCTTCACCCTCTTCCAGATCCCGTTCGGGGTGATCGGCGTCCCGGTCGGGGTCGTCGCCCTGCCGGCGCTCTCGCACGATCTCGCGCTCGGCGACGTCGACCGATTCGCCTCACTGCTCACCCGCTCGCTGCGCTTCATCCTCTTCGTCATGCTCCCGATCGCCGGGCTGACGGTCATCCTCCGCGTCCAGGTCGTGTCGCTCGTCTTCGACTGGGGGAAGTTCAGTGCGGCCGGCATCACCGC
>VBHW01000203.1 GCA_005881055.1 Chloroflexota bacterium | reverse complement strand
GTCGAGATCGGCCGAGCTTGCCGCGGCGATTGATGCTCTCAATGCGATCCTCGACGAGAACCGCGGTTCGGTCGACGCCCGATTCGTCGACCTGCGCGAGCTCCTCGATTCGGCGCCCGTCCTGAGCGACGCGGCCAGCGACGAGGTCGTCACCCTCGAGAACCTCTGGCACCGCCTGCTCGGCTCGCTCGACTGGGAGCCGGAGACCGCAGAGTCGACCGTGCGTGCCGGCCTCACGGCCGCGCGCGGCTACGTCCACGAGATCGAGTGGCACGCCGGACTGATCACCGTGCCGCCTCGCGTCAAGCAGCACCTGGCCGGCCTGCGCGTCGGGAACAAGCTGCGATTCGACGCGACGTTCGCGGATGAGCTGAGCGATCCCGTGCAGCGGCGCCAGATGCTCGCCTACCTCCGCGACCATCCGGTGTTCGCCGACGGGGTGGTCGACGTCGAACACGGGCTGATCCTCCGGGCGTCGCCGGCGCTGCGCCGTAGGCTCGTCTCGTACGTGGGCCTGCCCTTGTTCGCGATCCTCGGAGGCGTCTCGTACCTGTACGTCATCACGCGCGGCATCCCCCTGGTGGGGCTCTCGTTCAGCGACGTCACGGGCCTCGGACCGACGCGGTTCGGCGATCTGCTGTCGGCCTACGTCCTGCTCGCCGCGGGTCAGATCGCCCACATCGTCGTCGAGGCCGTGAAGCAGCAGCAGCGGGGCGAGGACTCGTTCCGTGCGATCGACGATTGGATGCTCTGGATCCACGTCCGGGAGATGTCAATCCTCGTGAGCATCCTCGCTCTGTGGCTCACGCTGTTCGGCCTTGCCGAGGCGTTCTCGAACGGCATCAACGGCGTCACCGCGTTCACCGCGGGCTACAGCATCGACAGCATCCTCGGCGTGTTCATCACGCGCTTCGACGCCCGGAGTGCGGGCGCGACGATCGACCTGGCGGCGCTCCTGAAGGGGGCCTGACCCGGAACGCGGCTTTCCCGCTCGAGACGCCCGGGTGACGGCCCCGCATTAGCGCTGCAGCTGCTCGTCGGAAGCCTGGTGCTGGTGACCCTCGGGTCATTCGGCGGGATCCCCGCGATCGGGACGGAATCTTCGACTCCGGCACCGACGCTCCTGCATTCGCCCTCGCCCACCCAGTCGATCAGCCCAGGGGCGCCGAGCTGAGCCTGCCGAAGGTCAGGCGGCGTACTCCCGAAGCTTGCGGCTCCGCGATGGGTGGCGCAGCTTGCGGAGGGCGATCGCCTCGATCTGGCGGATCCGCTCGCGCGTGAGGTTGAACTCGCGCCCGACCTCCTCGAGCGTCCGCGCCCGGCCGTCGTCGAGGCCGAACCGCAGGCGGAGGACCCGCTGCTCGCGCTGGTCGAGGCTCGCGAGGACCGAGCCGATCTGCTCGCGCAGCAGCTCGTCCGTCACCGCATCGAGCGGCGACTTCGTCGTCGTGTCCTCGAGGAGGTCGCCGAGCTCCGTGTCCGCCTCCTCGCCGATCGGGGTGGCCAGCGAGATCGGATCGCGTCCGAGCTTCTGGACCTCCTCGACCCGCTCGGGGGTCAGCGCGGTCTTCGGGTCCTCGGACAGGACAACCGAGATCTCCTCGGGCGTCGGCCCCCGTCCGAGCTGGACCGTCAGCTCGCGGGTGACCCGCGCGACGCGACCCATCGTCTCGACCATGTGGACCGGGATGCGGATCGTCCGCGACTGGTCGGCCAGCCCGCGCTGGACCGCCTGGCGGATCCACCAGGTCGCATAGGTCGAGAACTTGAAGCCGCGCTCCCACTCGAACTTGTCGACGGCGCGCATGAGCCCGGCGTTGCCCTCCTGGACGAGGTCGAGGAGGCCCATGCCGCGGCGCAGGTACTTCTTCGCGACCGATACGACGAGGCGCAGGTTGGCCTGGGTCAGGTGGTCGCGCGACCGCCGCCCGAGTGCGACGAGCGTGCCCTCGTCAGTGGGCGGGTCGGTGTCCTCGGCGCCGTCGGTGAGCTCGGGCCGGTAGCCCATCTCCGCGAGGAGATCGGCCTCGTGACCGGCCTCGATCCAGCGTCGCAGCGCGGGCAGGGCGACATCCTCGCGCGTCCAGCGCAGCATCTCGCGAACGGCCGGGAGCGCGACGAAGTCGGCCTTCCGGGCAGCGGGCCCGGAGGTCCAGTCGAGGAACGCAAGGAACGCCTCGGCGTTCAGGTGCTCGTTGTAGGCGGAGCGAAGCGCGCGAGCGCGCTCGACCAGCTCACGGACGGCCTCCGTGGGCGCCTCGAGCTGCGCCGCGGCGAGCCCGAACTTCGGCGCCGTGACGAGCAGGTCGCCCGCCTCGCCGCTCTCGAGGGCATCGCGGACGATCCGCTGTGCCTCAGCCGCGTACGGCAGGGCGTACTGCGGCTTGGCCGAGCGTGTCTTCGCCTCCGTGTCGTGGAGTGACCACTCGCGGAGGTTGAGGATGGCCTGCCAGGGCTCAGACTTGATCTGGATGCCGAGCTCGATCCCCTTGGCGAGCACGACCTCCTCCTCGGCCGTGAGGAGCGGCACCCGCGAGATCTCGCGCAGGTACAGCCGGACCGAGTCCTCGGTGTCGAGCTCGTCATCGGCAGCCTCGCCGACCTGCGGCCGGGCGGCGACGTGCGCGACCGCCGACTCGTCTGCATCGGGATCGGTCAGTGGGCGCGCGTGGGTCGGCTCGAGGTCGGCCTCGGCCACGATCGACTCGAGGTCGATCGTCGTCGGTGCCTCCTCGGCAGGGTCAAGAAGTTGGTCGAACTGGATCAAAGTCGCTCCAAAGGTCACCTGTGCAGGCTCGCGCCCACACGAGGCGGAATGTCCGTGCTTGCTGCGGCCCGTCCGTCCCCCGAGCCGCTGTGCGCCATGTGCACCGGCCCCGCACCGAGCCGGACACACGTATGGGCGTGTCAAGTCTTGACACGCCGTTCGAACAGTATTCTACCCGATCCGGGCCCTCTTGACAAGGGGGTTGTCAATACTCCCGGTAGGTATTTTCCACGTTCGGACGGTTCGGTTGGCCGTTCGGTTGCCGGCTGGGCTCGCGGCCTGGGGTGGCTGAGTCCCCAACGGACCATCGAGGGCGTCCGGAAGGGCGCTTCGCCCGGTGATTGGCGCGGCACAGACCCCAACTGACCATCCGGACGTCGATTGGTGCTCCCACAGCCCCAAGCGACGAAGCCGGCCTCGTCCGTTGGTCGCTTGGGGACTGTGGCGCCCCAAGGTCCGGCTCCACGCGGCCGCCTCACGAAGCCTCGGCCAGGGCCTCCACGAACTGGCTGTTGTACAGGTCGTAG
>VBHW01000181.1:3176-7546 GCA_005881055.1 Chloroflexota bacterium | reverse complement strand
GCGACGAGGGCCCCGACCTGCTCGAGATCCACGTCGTCGAGCGCTTCGTCGGAGACATCGAGGCGGACGGCTCGGTCCGCTTCCTCCAGGCTCGCCGGAAGGACGGTTCGGCCGCGCTCTGCGGCCTGGAGCGGGTCGACGGGACGCTCGCCGGTCGTCCCGGCAGCTTCGTGCTCCAGGACGAGGCCACGCGCGAAGGCGACACCGTTAGCGGTCGCTGGTGGGTCATACCCGGTTCGGCGACCGGGGAGCTCGAAGGCCTTCGCGGGGAAGGCGGCTTCGAGGCGGAGTCAGGTCACGGTGCGACCTGGACGCTCGAGTACTGGTTCGAGGTGTAAGACCCGCCCTGGAGAGAGCGGAGGGGGAACGGCCCTCAGCCCTCCGGTGACGTCACGCCGTGGAGCCGCTCGAGATGGGTCGCCGGGATGATCCCCATCCGGCCGGCCTGGTAGTCGCGGACCGCCTGGAGGATCTCCTCCCGGGTGTTCATGACGAACGGCCCGTAGCTCACCCCCGAGGAGGAGCACGTCGAGGTTGGGGGCCCGACCATCCTGGACGTCGTCGGCGGCGATCGTCAGCCCGTCGCCGGCGCCGAAGACTGCGAGCTGGCCCTCGCCGATCGGCCGGCCATCCGGGCGGTCCGGATCGCCAGGGCCGGCAGTTCCGCGCCCCGACAGGACGTACACGAGCGCGTTGTATGTGGACGGCCAGCTCGTCGAGAACCGCGCTCCCGGGCTCAGCGTGGCGTGCCCGTACGAGATCGGCGTGTACGTGACGCCGGGACCGCGGTGGCCAGCGAAGTCGCCGGCGATGACGCGGATGAGCGTGCCCCCGTCGTCGGACGAGAGGAGCACCACGCGGTCGGGACGGATGTCCTGGTAGCGCGGCGGAACGAACTTCTGGGCCGCGGGCAGGTTGACCCACAGCTGGACGCCGTGGAAGAGGCCGCCGGTCCGCAGCAGCTCGTCGGTCGGCATCTCGTCGTGGAGGATGCCCGCGCCGGCCGTCATCCATTGCGTCGCGCCGTCCGTGATGACCCCTCCCCCGCCATTCGAATCGGTGTGCCGGAACGCTCCGTCGAGGATGTACGTGACCGTCTCGAACCCGCGGTGCGGGTGCCACGGCGCGCCCTTCGCCTCGCCCGGCGCGTACTCGACGGCGCCGATGTGGTCGAGGAGGAGGAAGGGATCGGCGATGTTGCCCCACGGGCCCGGGAAGGGCCGGCGCACGGGGAAGCCTTCGCCCTCGAGCTGCGACGGCGCGGTGATGACCTGGACCACCGGCCGATAGACGGTGAGCGCCGGGTCGGGTCGCGGGACGCGCGGGAGGACGAGGAGGTCGGAGACGGTCGTGGCAGGCATGCGGCGGGGGTTCCCCAGGGGTCGTTGCTCGCTCCATCATAGTTGCTAGCGCAACTAATTGCACGCCTCGATCGGTGCGGAATTCCTCCGATGCTTCGCGCCGTGCGATGCTTCGCCCGTGAGCCTGTACCGGATGGACAAGCCCGGCGATCTCATCAAGCCGACGCTCATCGCCGCGTTCGACAGCTGGATCGACGCGGGCGGCGCCTCCACGATGGCCGCCGGACGCCTGGCCGAGGCCGGGAGCGGCCTGGCGAAGAAGAACAAGGTCGTGGCGGTGTTCGACGGCGACGTGCTCTTCGACTACCGCGCCCGCCGTCCGACCCTCGACATCGTCGACGGCAAGCTCGCCGAGCTGACCTGGCCCGAGCTGACCGTCCGGCGCTCGAGGCTCGCCGGTCGCGACCTCCTCGTCCTGAGCGGCGCCGAGCCCGACTTCCGGTGGCGGGCGTTCGCCGACGCGACGGTCGAGATCGTGGACAGGCTCGGCATCACCCAGTGGATCAGCCTCGGCGCGATCCCGGCGGCCGTGCCCCACACGCGGCCCGTGCCGATCATCGGCACCGAATCCGCGCCCGGCCTGCTGCAGGGCGACGTCCGTCCCGGGCCGGACGGCCTCCTGCGCGTCCCGTCCGCGGCGATCTCCGTCCTCGAGATGGCGGTCTCGAAGGCCGGCACCCCGGCCGTCGGGTACTACGCGCAGGTCCCCCACTACGTCTCGGGGCCGTACGCGCTGGCAGCCGTCGAGCTGCTCCGGGCCGTGGGCACGCACCTGGGCACCGAGGTCGCCGAGGGCCCGCTCGCCGACGAGGCGCGCCTCCTGCGATCCCGGCTCGACGCCGCGACGGCGGCGGAGGACACCACCCGTGCGTACGTCGAGCGACTCGAGGCGATGGTCGACGAGGAGCGCCTGCCGTCCGGCAGCGAGCTCATCAGCGAGATCGAGCGGTTCCTGCGCGACCGCGGGGGCGAGGACGCCCGGTCGTGACCGAGTTCCCGGCGCCGGGGATGGAGCTGACGCACATCCTCGTGGTCCGGGACGTCGAGCGGTCCCGCGCCTGGTACGTGAACGTGCTCGGCGCCCGCCTGTTCCGGGAGTACGGCGGCACCTCGGCCGTGCTCGACTTCCAGGGCGCCTGGCTCCTGCTCGTCACCGGTGGGCCGCCCACGGACGACAAGCCCGACGTTACTTTCGCCCCGCCGACAGATCCCACGACGGTCGGTGACGCGTTCACGATCCGGGTGCCTGACTGCCGCGCCGCGTACGAGTCGCTCCGGGCGCGCGGCGCGGAGTTCCTCACGCCGCCGATGGATCGCGGCTGGGAGGTGCGGTGCTTCTTCCGCGACCCCGACGGCCACCTGTTCGAGATCAGCGAGGCACGCGGCGGCTGAACCGAGATCGCGTCAGGGACCGTCGGTGAAGATGTCGACGACGTCGCTGACCGAGAGGTTGGGCGAGCGGCCACCGCCCGCCACGATCCAGTCGTTCCCCACGACGCCCGAGGCGAGGCCGTGGCGGTGGTTTGGCAGGTCCGGCCAGAGTGACCAGGTGCCGGCCGCCGGATCGAACACCTCGTGCTCCGAGAACGTCCCGTTGACCGATTCCCCGCCGGTGACGTGGATGCGTCCGTCGAGGACCGCGGCAGTCAGCCCACCGCGCGGCAACGGCAGGTTCGGCGCGGAGGCCCAGGCGTCGGTCGCCGGATCGTAGGACTCGACCGTCGCGAGATCCCCCGCCCAGCGGCCGGCGATGAGCCACACGCGCCCATCGAAGGCGGCGCCGGCGACGTGCTCCCGCGGTGCCGGCAACGGCGCGACGTCCGAGCGCCAGGCGTTCGTCGCGGGGTCGTAGACGTCGACCGACGTCGGATCGGCCCCACGGACCACCCCGCCGACCGCGTACAGCCTGCCGTTCAGCGGGACGAGCGCGAACGCCTTGCGGCCGGCAGGCATGGGTGCGATTGCGCTCCATCGATCGGCGCGGGGGTCGTACATCCACGCCTCCGGCCGGACCCCCGCCGCCCCGAGGATCCCACCGCCGGCGACGTAGATCCTCCCGCCGAGCGCGGCGATCCCGAGGTGGTCCCGCGGCGCGGGGAGAGGCGCCAATTCAGCCCACTGATCGGCGGCCGGGTCGTATGCATGGAACGTCGCAACGGTTGCACCGAGCAACCCCAACCCGCCCGCGACGTACAGGCGCCCGCCGAGGACCGCGCCGGCGACCTCGCCCCGCGGCGCAGGCATGGGAGCGCCCGATCGCCAGGTTCCTCGCTCGACCCGCTCTGGCGATGACCTCGGCGGGGTTGGGCTCGCCCGGGGAGACGGCGTGGTCGAGGCGGATGCTGGAGACGACGCCGAGCTGGAGGGTGTCGGGCTCGGCGAGGGAGCGGCCGCTGGACCGCACGCGATCGCGACCCCGGCGACGAGGGCGATCGCGACGCCGACCGCCCCGGCTGAACGCGTCATCGCCTGGCGATACCGGGCCGCGGCTCGCGCGGTTCACATGAAGCGGCGGCAGGCCGCGAAGGGCCTGCCGCCGCGATCAAACGGCGAGATGGCTCAGGCCTGCGTGAGCCCGATCACGTGTCCTTCCGGATCGGCGACGAGGGCGATCGTCGCATCCGGCCCGGGGCTCATCTTCGGCATGACGACGCGGCCGCCGAGGCGCTCGGCCTTCGCGATGGCCGCGTCGATGTCGCTCACCGCGACGTAGCCCGTGACACCGCCCCCAGACCCGTCGCGTGACGTCCCGACGCCGACCGCGATGCCCGCCTGGTCGCCGGGCGCGATCCCATAGCCATCCTGATTGTCCGTGTTGAACGTCCAACCGAACAGGTCGCTGTAGAAGCGCTGCAGCTTCACCTGGTCGCGCCCAAGAACCTCGAAGTGGATCACCCGATCAGCCATCTCGGCCTCCTTTCGTGCCGGGACACCCGGGCTCTCCATTGCCAGTCGACCCCGATCACAGGAACGACGAACGACCCGCCGCGAGATCGACAGGCGCCGTCC
>VBHW01000181.1:0-3153 GCA_005881055.1 Chloroflexota bacterium | reverse complement strand
GAGGGGCTCGTTCGACAGGGGGAGGTCCAGGTGCGTGAGGGCGCAATCCTGCGGCTGTTCGTCTTCCGCCATGCGCGGTCCGATGCCGCGTTCGACGCGACCCTCCGTGAGGACGTCCTGCCGCGCCTCATGGACATGCCCGGGATCGTCGATGCCTTCGTCGGCCGCCACGGGCCCGGTTCCGACGACGAGCGCGTGATCGCTTCGATCTGGGAGTCCCGCCGGGCGATGACGGCCGGCCTCGGCGCCTCGTCGATCATGGCGCCCTACCAGCCCGATCAGGCCGCCGAGGTCGTCGCGTCGCGGCTCGACATCCTGGGTGTCCGCGTCGCGGTGCGCCACGAGCGAGCCGATCCGCCGGTCATCCTTCGGGTGTTCCGCGGAGAGGCGAAGCAGGGCCAGCTCGAAGGCTACATCCAGGAGGCGGACATGGGAGCGAACGCGGACGCCGAATCGAACGCCGGCCTGGCGGCCCTCTACCTCGGGAGCCAGCCGCCGACACGGTTCATCACCGTGTCCGCATGGACGAGCTGGTCGTCGATCGAGGTGGCGACCGGTGGGGACGTGCGCCGGCCGGTGGCGACGCGCCACTCGGAGCGCCTCGTCGGCGCCGACGTCGACCACTACGAGATGCTCCCCAACGCGATCCGTCCCCCGGTCCGCATGGCCAGGACGGGGAGCTCCCGATGAGGATCGGCGCCATCGTCCCGCAGGGCTGGCAGGGCGAGTACGACGGCTGGGATACCCTCGACGCGTGGCGGCGGACGACGGAGGTGGCGCTCCGGGCCGAGCGGCTCGGCTTCGAGTCGATCTGGCTCTTCGACCACTTCCATACGATCCCTCGGCCGAAGGACGAGATCACGTTCGAGTCGTTCACATCGCTCGCCGCCCTGGCCGCGCTGACGTCGCGGGTGCGCATCGGCCACATCGTCATCTGCACGGCGTTCCGGAACCCGGCGCTGACGGCCAAGATGATCTCGACGATGGATGCGATCAGCGGCGGCCGGATGGAGCTCGGGATCGGCGCCGGGTGGAAGCGCGACGAATGGGTCTCCTACGGGTACGGCTTCCCGGAGACGCGCGAGCGACTCGCCCGGCTCGGGGACGACCTCGAGGTGATCACGCGGATGCTGGCCCCGGGTCGTTCGACGCACGCGACCTTCGAGGGTCGGTACTCGCATGTCAGGGATGCGATCAGCGTGCCCAAGCCCGTCCAACAGCCGCGCGTGCCGATCATGGTCGGCGGCAACGGCCAGAACGTCACGTGGCGTCTGGCGGCCCGGTTCGCGGACGAGCTGAACGTCGACGGGATGCTGCCGGAGGACGTCGCGACCGCCCTGCCGGTCATCCGCAGCCGATGCGAGGAGATCGGTCGCGACCCGTCGACGTTGCGCGTCTCCGTCCACGTCTGGCGGGAGCACCTACCCGCGGGCGCGGGACGCGTGGATCGCCTCGCGGCATACCAGGCGCTCGGCGTCGACCGGGTGATGACGCTCGAACGCTCCGCAGCCACCCGCGACGAGGCCCTGGAATCGCTCGCTGCCGACGCCCGGGAGGCCGGCCTCGAGCTCGCCGAACCGGTCGGGTCGCGAGCCTGAGGGCCAGTGCCGTTTGCGGCGCGACTGAGAGGCTTCCCCGCCGCTCCGTGACGAGCGCCGGCCGAGGCTCGCGGTAGGGTCGTCCGGTGACCGCCTCGTGGGGACCTGAGCCCACAGCCCGCCGCGGAACGATCGTCGGTCCCAGCCGCGCCGAGCGGTTCCGGGCTGCGGAGCGCCGTATCCAGCTCGTCGCGAGGATCATGGACGACCTCCTGCCGATCCCGGGAACGGGTCAGCGGGTCGGCCTCGACCCGGTGATCGGGCTCGTCCCCGGGATCGGCGACATCGTGGCCGCCGTCGCCGGCGTGGTGGTGATCGTGGAGGCCGCCCGGTTCGGGGTGCCGACGATCGCCCTCGTCCGGATGACGTGGAACTGGGGCGTGGACCTGGTGGTCGGCGCGGTCCCCCTGCTCGGCGACCTGTTCGACGTCGCGTTCCGCTCGAACGCGAAGAACCTCGAGATCTTCCGTCGGCACGCGCTCGACCCTGCCGCGGGGACGGGCGAGCACTGGCAGTTCGTCGCCGGGCTCGGCCTCGTCGTCGTCGGGATCCTGTGGGTCATCTGGTCGGCGATCGGCGGCCTCCTGTCCACCGAGATCCGTGTTCCGTGAACGGGCCCGCCATGGGCCGCGGTGCGGGGCTGCCCGGACGCCACCGCGACATACGAACCCCGCGCCGACCTTCCGGCCCGATTCCGTTGCTCGGGGTACCCTCCTGACGATGAATGACGACGGCCGCCGCTCCTCGCTCATCGACCGCATCCTGGGCTTCTCGGGCCGAGGCATCTCGGTGCCGCGGGGCCGCGTCGCCGTCATGCGCCTCCACGGTCCGATCATCGGAGCGGGCCGCACTGCCGACTGGATCGAGCTGGCCCGACGCCTGCGGGAGTCCAGGCGTGTGCCCGCCGTCGTCCTGGACATCGACTCTCCCGGCGGATCGGCCTCCGGCTCGGACGACCTGTTCCTGGGGCTCGAGCGACTGGCTGCGAAGAAGCCGCTCGTCGCGGCCATCCGCGGGACGGGCGCGTCCGGTGCCTACCTCGCGGCCCTGGCGGCTCGGCGGATCGTCGCGAACCCGACGGCTGTCGTCGGCTCGATCGGGGTCATCGTCGCTGGGCCCAGGCTCCCTCGCCTCCTCGAGCGCGTCGGTGTCACCGTCAGCGAGCACACCGCCGGGGCCCTCAAGGGCATGGGCTTGCCGTGGCGCGAAGAGAGCGAGCCGGAAGCGGCCAAGGAGCAGGCGCTCGTCGACGCGATCTACGCGTCGTTCGTCGCTCGGGTCGCGAAGGCGCGGAACTTGCCCGAAGAGCGCGTCCGCGAGCTCGCCACCGGCGAGGTCTGGCTCGGGACCCAGGCGCACCAGCTCGGGCTCGTCGACGAGATCGGCGACCTCGAGCGGGCGATCGAGATCGCCGCCGAGATGGCGAGCGTCCCGCCGCGGGCAGCGCCGATCCGCATCCCGCGGCCGCTCGTCAGCCGTCTCATCGACCGGTTCGCGACGCGGGTCGCGGCCTCGCTGGCCGATGAGATCGAGCTGCGGATGTCGGATCGCTTCC
>VBHW01000180.1 GCA_005881055.1 Chloroflexota bacterium | reverse complement strand
TCGTCGCACGGCGGCAACGCGACCGGCACGGTGTCGCTCACGGTGAGCGGCCTCGAGCGGAGCGCCGAGACGACGGGCAACGGGCCCGTCAACGCGCTGTACGGGGCGGTCGACCTGGCGATCGAGCCCGTCTTCGGCTGGCAGCCCGTGTTGACGGAGTACGAGATCAAGGCCGTCTCGGCCGGCGAGGACGCCCAGGGCCAGGTACTCGTCCGCTGCCGGCGCTCGACCGACGAGGGACCTGGCGCGCTCATCGTGAGCGGCCACGGGCTATCGACGAACATCATCGAGGCGTCGCTCGAGGCATACCTCGTCGCGATCAACAAGCTCCACGGGGCGGAGATCGACAGCGTCAGCTCCGCGTTCGTGGCGCCCACAGGTGCCGAGGACCTCCCGTGACGTACCGCGTCGTCCGGATCCCAGGCGACGGCGTCGGCCCTGAGGTCCTGGCCGCCGGACGGTCGGTCCTGGACGCGGCGGCGACGACGTTCGGGTTCTCGATCGAATGGACTGACATCGTCGTCGGGGGCGGCGCCATCGATGCCTTCGGCGTCCCGATCCGCGAGGAGGACCTCGAGCTCGCCCGGACGTCCGACGCGGTGTACCTCGGGGCCATCGGCGGCCCGCGGTGGGACGATCCGAGCGCTCCGGTCCGGCCCGAGCAGGCGCTCTTCGCCCTGCGCGGCGGCCTCGAGCTGTTCGCGAACCTTCGCCCGGTGACGGTCCACCCTGCGCTCGTCCACAGCTCGCCGGTGCGGGCCGACCTCCTCGAGGGCGTCGACCTCCTCATCGTCCGCGAGCTCACGTCGGGCCTCTACTTCGGTCGGCCGTCGGAGGAGCGCGCGACGGCGGACGGTCGTGTGGCAGTCGACACGCTCTGGTACACGGATGGCGAGATCCGGCGCGTGGCCAGGCTCGCATTCGAGCTCGCGCGCGGGCGCTCGAAGCGCCTGACGAGCGTCGACAAGGCGAACGTCCTTGCGTCCTCCCGGCTCTGGCGCAAGGTCGTCGACGAGCTCCGCCCGGACTACCCGGACGTCGAGGTCGAACACCGCCTCGTCGACGCCACGGCGATGCTCCTCGTCAAGCGACCCGCCAGCTTCGACGTCCTTGTGACCGAGAACCTCTTCGGCGACATCCTGTCCGACGAGGCGAGCGTGCTCGCCGGCTCGCTCGGGATGCTCCCCTCGGCGTCGGTCGGCGATCGGCGCACGGCCCACGGGCTCCACGGGCTGTACGAGCCGATCCACGGGTCGGCGCCGCACATGGCGGGGACGGACCGGGCGAACCCGATCGGGGCGATCCTCTCGGGGGCGATGCTCTGTCGATGGTCCCTCGGTCGCGAGGACGCAGCCGCCGCGATCGAGTCGGCCGTGAGCAGGGCCCTCGACGACGGCGTCCGGACCGCGGACCTCATGCCACGCGACGAGGAAGGTCTGGAGCGGGTCGGCACGGCCGGTATGGCCGAGGCGATCGTGGCCCGGCTTGGGGCGCCGGTTCTCGGTTCCCCGGTCCTTGGGGCGCCGGTGCTCGGGGACCCCATCGCGGGACCGGCGCGATGACCCGGTCTGACGCCGGCGCCGTCGCCGCCCCGGTCGTCCTCTACGACACGACGCTCCGAGACGGGACCCAGGGCGAGGGGCTCATCCTGTCGCTCGCCGACAAGATCCGGATCGCCCGGATGCTCGACGAGTACGGCATGCCCTACATCGAGGGCGGCTGGCCCGGCTCCAACCCGAAGGACGTCGAGTTCTTCGCCGCTGCCCGGACGATGAATTGGCGGAGCGCGAAGCTCGCGGCATTCGGCTCGACGCGCCACCGCGCGAACCGGCCCGAGGCCGATCCCAACCTGCGGGAGCTCGTGGCGGCCGAGACGCCGGTCGTCACGATCTTCGGCAAGAGCTGGCTGCTCCACGTGACCGAGGTGCTGGGAGCCACCCCGGCCGAGAACCTCGACATGATCGCCGACTCGCTCCGCTTCGTCGTCGACCGGGGACGCGAGGCCGTGTACGGCGCCGAGCACTTCTTCGACGGCTACGCGGGGGACCGGGACTACGCGCTCTCGACGCTCCGGGCGGCCCGCGAGGCGGGCGCGCGGTCGATCGTCCTCTGCGACACGAACGGGGGCACGCTCACGAACGAGCTCGTCGCGATCGTGCGCGACACGATGACGAGCCTCGACGCCGATCCTGACGCGCCACCGGTCAGCTGGGGCATCCATACCCACAACGACGCGGAGCTCGCGGTCGCCAACTCGCTGGCCGCGGTTGCCGCCGGCGTCCGCCACGTCCAGGCGACGATCAACGGGTACGGCGAGCGCTGCGGCAACGCGAACATGGTGAGCATCCTCGCCAACCTCGCACTCAAGACGCCACACGCGCTCGTGCCCGCGGGCGGCGGCGACCTCAACGGCTTGACCGTCCTGTCGCGGAGCGTTGCCGAGATCGCGAACGTCGCGCCGAACGACTTCCAGCCGTACGTCGGGCGCTCGGCGTTCGCCCACAAGGGCGGCGTCCATGGGGCGGCTGTGGCCAAGGTCGAGCGCAGCTACCAGCACGTCGACCCGGTGCAGGTCGGCAACGAGGGGCGGCTCGTCGTGAGCGAGCTCGGGGGCCGGGCGAACACCCAGCTCCGTGCGGAGCAGCTCGGGCACCAGCTCGAGGGCGTCGTCGACGCGCGCGAGCTCTCGCGGCTCATCAAGCAGCTCGAGGCGGACGGGCTCGCGTTCGAGGGCGCCGAGGCGTCGTTCGAGCTGCTCATCCGCCGCCATCAGCCGGGGTACGCGGCGCCCTTCCGGATCGTCGACTTCACCGTCCTCGTCGAGCAGCGCGACGGGCGCGACCTGCGCGCCGAGGCGACCGTCAAGCTCGCGGTGGACGGCGAGACGTTGCACACGGCAGCCGACGGGAACGGGCCGGTCAACGCCCTCGACATCGCGCTGCGCAAGGCGCTGCGGGCGTTCTACCCGCAGCTCGATTCGGTCCATCTCGTCGACTACAAGGTGCGCATCCTCGACGGCGGCGCCGCCACGGCGGCGCGCACGCGGGTCGTGATCGATTCGCGCGACGGGACGCGCTCGTGGTCGACGATGGGCAGCGACACGAACATCATCACGGCGAGCTGCATCGCGCTCGCCGATTCACTCGAGTTCGCGATCTGGAAATCGGCCGCCGAGCTCCGGCGCCGTGACGAACGTCACTTCACCACCGCCACGCCGCCGCTGGCCGGTCAACCGGAGACCGGCAGGCCCGCGAGCGGCGATCCCGCGACCGGCGAAGCCGCCGCCGTCGACCCCGCCGCCGTCAACCCCGCGACCGGCGCACCTGCGACCCCTGGGAGGTAGTCATGTCCACCGCTGCGCGCCCCGAGACCACAGACGAGAGCGTGCCGACGCTCCACCTCACCCGCTGGACCGTCCAGTCGGGCAGCAATGTCCAGAGCCGCGGCGCCGTGGTCATCGCCTCCGGCGACCATGAGTGGGACGCCACGGCCGAGGGGAATGGCCCGGT
>VBHW01000179.1 GCA_005881055.1 Chloroflexota bacterium | reverse complement strand
CCAGCACCGCAGCGGCGACGACCCAGCGGGTTCGCCCGGCGTCCAGCCCGCGCAGGAACGCCCACGCGGCGAGCACGAGGAGCAGCGTGAGGAGCGCGTCCGGATTGTTGTAGCGGAACATGAGGACGGCGGCCGGGGTGAGTGCCATGACGGCGCCGGCGATCACGGCCGCGACGGGCCCGAACGACCGCCTCACGACGGCGAACAGCACGATCACCGTCGCGACGCCGGCGAGGGCCTCCGGCAGGAGGACGCTCCAGGAGCTCAGCCCGAACAACCGCACGGACAGGCCCATGAGCATCGTCGCGAGCGGCGGCTTGTCGATCGTGATGAAGTTGGCCGCGTCGAACGAGCCGAAGAACCACGCGGACCAACTCTGTGATGCCGCGAGCGCGGCCGCGGAGTAGTAGGTGTTCGCGAACCCGCTGACCGTGAGGTTCACGAGGTAGAGGAGGGCGGCGAGCGTCGCAACGCCGATCTGGGCCGGTCGGACCCAGGCGGCTTCCTCCGCCCGGCCGCGCAGGAGGCCGCCGAGGATCGACGCTGCCGACGGCCGGGACCTCGTCGTGGGCGTCGGCCCGGGGACCCCTGGTCCGAATGTCGGCTCATGGCCTGGGCGGGTGATGCTGGTCACGGGATCGTCCTTTCGGGGTGCATCGATGGAGGCGAGGGAGGCCGGCGTCGGGCGATCCCGAACCGGAGGAGGAAGAAGCGGACGACGGTCGCAAGGGCGTTCGTCGCGCTGAGGACGACGAGCTCCAGGAGGCGGCTCGCCCGCGGCGCGACGACGCCCAGGAGGGCTGTCGCGGCGCTGGTCATCGACAGGGCGACGGCGAAGGCCATGAGCCCGGCGAGGTGGTGGCGGCCGAGCGATTCGGATCCACGGACCCCGAACGTCAGGCGGCGGTTCGCGGCGGTGTTGCCGACGGCCGTGGCGAGGAGCGCCACGGCGTTGGCGAGCGCGGCGGCCATGCCGGTGCGAAGGAGCGCGTAGAGGACCGTGTACGCGAGCGTGCTGACGAGCCCGACCGCGGCGAAGCGCCACGCCTGCGTGACGACCTGGCTGGTTCGGGGAGCGCCCACGGATCGAGCTGCCATCCGAGGCAGTCTCGACGGGTGTCCCTTTCGGATCGGTTACGCGGAAGCCGCGATCGCCCTAGCCGGAGACCTCGGTCGGCGTCTCCGCGCCGCTGGATCGGCGGCGGGTCGCGGGCTCGCGGGGCCCCGGGAAGGCGCGCGGCCAGCTGACGGACATGCTCGCCCCGCCGGCCGGGGAGGCCCCGATCCTCCAGCGCGCGCCGGTCGCCCGGACGATCGCGTCGGCAATCGCGAGCCCGAGGCCCGCGCCGGCCTCCGAGTCGTTCGCGCGATGGAATCGGTCGAAGATGCGCGACCGCTCCCCTTCGGGGATGCCCGGCCCGGCGTCGTCGACGGTGAGCTGGGCTCGCCCACCCTCGGCCGCGACGGACACCCGGACGAGGCCGCCCTCCGGGGAGTACTTGCAGGCATTGTCCAGGAGCACGCCGAGGAGTCGGTCGAGCCACTCGGGCGGGGCCGAGATCACGAGGCTCTCGGTCGGCGCGGCGACCTCGAGGCGGAGGTGGCGGGTCTGGGCGATCGCCTCGAACCGGTCCGCGGTCTGCGTCGCGAGGACGCCGAGGTCGACCGGCTCGGTGTTCGGCGGCGCCTGGGTCGCGTCGAACCTCGCGAGCCACAGGAGGTCGTCGAGGAGGCGGCGCATCCGCTTCGACTCGACGTCGACGCGCCCGAATGCCGTCCGGTACCACTCCTCGCTGCGGTCCTGGGTGAGGGCGAGGCTCGTGTTCGCCTCGATCACCGAGAGCGGTGTTCGGAGCTCGTGCGAGGCGTCGGCCGTGAACTCGAGCTGCCGACGGCGGGCGATCTCGACGGGCGTCGCGACGCGCCGCCCGATCGCAACCGCGCCGAGGAACACGATCGCGAGGAGCACCGGCCCGATGAGCAGCTCGGCAAGGACGATCGTCGACTGAGACTGCGAGACCGTGTCGAGCGTCTGGGCGGCCACGACGTAGCTTCCGCCCTGGCGGGCGCCGGCGATCCGCATCTGGACGCCCCCGATCGTCGCGTCGGTCGGGGCCGTGACGGACCGGTAGGCCACCGGGAGGTCGGGAATGGCGTCGTCGGTGATGACGTCGCCGTCCGGCTGGATCGTCCAGATGAGGAAGGGAAGCCCGCCCGGGCGAGCGCCGGGCGGCGGGAGGTAGTGCCCGCTTCCCGGGAGGCCCTCGTGAGCATGGCTGACCGTGTCGACGAGGCGGGCGTCGATCTGGCCGGTGAGGTTCCCCGTCACGATCGCCACGACGGCCACCGCAACGACGACGTACGCCGCCGCCACCAGCGCTGTCGCCGCGAGGGCGACCCGGATCGACAGCCGGCGGACATCGTGCGGACGAGCCGCGGTCACGCTTCCTCCAGGCGGTACCCGGCGCCGCGGACCGTGACGATCCGGATGCCCGCGCTCGGCAGCTTCGCCCGCAGGCGGCTCAGCTGGACGTCGATCGCGTTCGAGCCGAGCGGATCCGTCTCGTCCGCCCAGGCATGCTCCGCGATCGCCTTCCGGTCGACGACCGCTGGCGAGCGGCGCATGAGCAGTTCGAGGATCAGGTACTCCGTCGCCGTCAGGGCCAGCGGACGGCCGGCGTTCGAGACGCTCCTCGTCGCCGGATCGAGCGCGACGGTGCCCTTCTCGAGGACCGGGCCCGCGGTGCCGCGCGGCCGGCGCTGGAGCGCACGGATCCGCGCCAGGAGCTCGCCGAAGTCGAACGGCTTCACGAGGTAGTCGTCGGCTCCGGTGTCGAGGCCGCGGATGCGGTCGGCCGGTGCGTCCCTCGCCGTGAGCATGAGGATCGCTGTCGGGCGGTCGTGCCGGCGTGCCCACGCGACGACGTCGATCCCCTCCGCGCCGGGCATCCGCCAGTCGACGACGGCTACGTCGTACTCGTACCACTTGAGCTGGTCGATCGCGTCGTCGCCCCGATCCACTGCGTCGACGTGGTAGCCGCTGTCGCGCAGGCCGAGCACGATGACGTCGCGCAGGCCCGGATCGTCCTCGGCGACGAGCACGCGCACGGCGACCTCAGGCCTTCGACGCGACTGCGGCCGGCCCCGACGCGTTCGCGGCCGGCGCGACGGCACGCTGCCCAGGAGCCGGTGCGGCCCTCCGGGGAGCGAGGCCGTGGGCGAGCCGCAGGGCGAGGACCGGACAGGCCTCGACGGCGCGTCGTGCATGCGCGAGCAGGTCCGCCGGAACGTCGCCGGCGCGGACGATCGGATAGCCCCAGTCGTCCAGCTCGACGAGCTCGGGCAGGAGCTCCGCGCACATGCCGTAGCCGTCGCAGCGGATCCGGTCGACGTCGAGCCGCAGGGCGATCCCGTCGCTCACGTCAGGCCGCCCGTCCGCTCATGGCCGGGCGCGAGCAGATGCGCATGCGGGCGTGGCACTCGAACTCCTCGGCGAAGGTCTCGAGCGCGCTGTGGACCAGGCCCACGGCTCCATCCGGATGACGGCATGCGCCGCGGCCGGCGAGCTGGCCCGACCAGCGCCGAATCCGGGCGAGGTCGTCGGATTGAGCCGCGCCGGACGAGATCCGCCCGACGGCGTCCGCGATCGCCCGCAATCCGAAGACGCACGGGCCGCATTGGGCGGCGCTCTGTCCCGCCATGAACGTCATTATCCCGGCCGTCGCGCGGACGCCGCACGCATCGGCGGGCAGGCAGGCAACCACGCCGCATCCGAAGGCACGGCCGGATGCCCGCAGCGCCACCGGGTCGAGGATGGTCGCTCGCGCCGCGTCGACTCCGAGCCAGCCGCCGAAGTACCCGCCGAGCAGCACGGCCTGGGTGCGGCCGATGTCGACGCCGCCCCGGGCCACGACGTCGACGAGGGGCGTCCCGAGCTCTATCTCCTGCAGGCCCGAGCCGTCGGCACCGCTCACTGTGACGAGCGCCGTTCCGCGCGCCTCGCCGGTTCCGACCGAGCGGTACCAGGCGTCGCCGTATCGCGCGATGAGGGCAGCATGGGCCAGGCTCTCGACGTTCTGCACGAGCGTCGGTCGGCCGCGAACGCCACGTTCGTAGGGACGCGGTGGCAGAGCCGTCGGACGCGCGTCGCCGTCATTCACGTGGTGGACGGCGGCCGACTCCTCGCCGGCGACGTATCGGTCGGGGGCATCGATGAGCCGTACCGGATGCGGAAGGTCGGCAGCGCGCTCGGTGAGGGCTCGGATCAGGGCCGCCCGCGCCGTCTCGTGCGCGGATCCGACGTACAGGACGATCTCGTCGGCCCCGACGCCATCCGCCGCCAGGATCGCGCCATCGATGACGAGGTGAGGCCGCAGCGCCATCAGGGTCCGATCCTTCCGGCTGAGCGGCTCGCCCTCGGCGCCGTTCGCGAGGATGACGGCCGCGCCTTCCGACCGTTCCGCGACGCTCCGCCACTTGCGGCCGACCGGGAAGGCGGCGCCGCCGCGGCTGAGGAGCCCGCTCGCCTCGAGGGCCGGGATCACGTCCCGGCGCAGCCGCCGAGGCGGCAGCGCGCCGAGCCGCTGCTCGTGCTCTGCGAACGTCTCCGCGCCGTGTCCCGACGGAGGGCCGGCGAGCAGGCGCTCCGGCATGCTCATGTCAGGCCTCCTTCCGAGCGGCGCCGAACGCCTCGGTCCCGTCCA
>VBHW01000178.1 GCA_005881055.1 Chloroflexota bacterium | reverse complement strand
CGAGCTCCTGGGCGATCGCCAGCTGGGACAGGCGTCGTTCGGTCGCCTCGGTCACGGTCTCGGCTGGACGGATGATCCGGTAGATGGCGACCGCCAGCAGGAAGAACACGGGCGAGGCGAGGACCACGGCCCCGGCGGCGAGATACGGCGGGAGCAGCATCGTCGTCCTGCGGCGCATGTCCTGGAAGGCCCAGAACGCCGCGGCGAGCCAGATGACGATGATGTAGCCGACGCTGAACTGGACGGCCGTGTGGACGAGAGGGTTGTCGAGGATCGAGCCGATGGCTCCGGTGAAACGATCGATCAAGTCGCTCATTGCCGCCCTCGTCGCGCCATGGTCTTCACCGTCCAGCGATCTTCGGCACCACCGCCGTCGCGCTCGATCGCGTCACCTGCAACGGTGGGTGTCGGGACGGTAGTCGCACGCGCTTGCTCCCCGAGCATCGGTGGGCCGCCGCCGCGTATCAGGCCACTTACAACGCGGCTCGGAGGCAAGGTCAGCGCGCCCTGACGCCCCTCGCGGCCGTGACGCGACTGCAAGCCGACGCCCCCGGCGGCGATGCCTCCGTGATGGAGCGTGTCGCACCGTGTGCGCGATGCAGCTCGATCCCCCCTTGCCGGGCTACTCCCGGCGAGCCCGTCCGTTCACTTCGCGTGCGTATCCGCTGACCGGCTCCGCGCGCCGCGTGCACCGCTTGGCGGTCGCCCGCAGGAGCCACCGTGAGGGCGTGCGCCCGAGCCACATCCTCGCTGCCTTGCTGGTCGCGATGTTCGTCGCGGCCGGGACCGGGTTGGTGGTGGCCGCGACTGCCGTGTCGTCCGTCATCACGGCACTGTCCGAGGACCTGCCCGATCCCGCGTCGCTCCTCACGCTCCGCTACCCGCAGCCGACCATCATCTACGACCGGACCGGCAAGATCGAGCTCGGGCGCTTCGCCCAGGAGGACCGCCGGATCATCGCCTTCGACCAGGTCCCCAGGCTCGTCCTCGATGCCACGACGACCGCGGAGGACCGGAGCTTCTGGGACAACGACGGGTACGATCCCGCGGCGATCCTGGCGGCCATCGCGCACAACGCGGGCAGCGCGAATGAGCGTGGCGCGTCGACGATCACCCAGCAGCTCGTCCGCGCACGGCTGCTGCCGCCGCAGGCAACCGGCCCCGACTCGAACCGCTACGTGAGGAAGGTCGAGGAGATCATCCAGGCGGCTCGAGTCACGCAGGCCTTTCCCGGCGAGGTCGGGAAGCAGACGATCATCACGAGCTATCTCAACGGGATCTTCTACGGGCACGACGCCTACGGCATCGCCGCGGCCGCCAAGATCTATTTCGGGGTCTCCGATCTCAGCAAGCTCACGCCGGCGCAGGCGGCGCTGCTCGCGGGACTGCCGAAGTCGCCGACCACCCTCGATCCGTTCCGGTTCGCGAAGAAGGACAAGGCCGGCCGCCTCGTCGTCCCGCAGGATTCGCCGCCCGTGGTCCGCCGGAACTGGGTCCTGCAGGGCCTGGCCGATGCCCGCTGGACGCATCTGAGCGCCGAGGACATCGCCAAGGCGAGCCAGGAGCCGGTCGTCCTCGCGGTCAAGCCGCCGATCAAGTTCCTCGCGCCGCAGTTCGTCTGGAAGGTGCGCGATGCGCTCGTCGCCCAGCTCGGCAGCCTCGAGGCGGTCGAGACCGGCGGCTATCGGGTCATCACGACGCTCGACTGGCGCGCGCAGCAACTCGCCGAGAAGTACATCACCGCCGCCGCGATCGTGCCCCACCTCAAGCCTACGGCACGGGCGAAGCTCGTCCGCAGCCTGAAGCTCTCCGCCGCCGATCGCACCTGGGCGTACCGGCTCATCGGCCGCGGGACCCACAACGGCTGCCTCATCGCGATCGACTACCGAACCGGAGACGTCATCGCGTACGTGGGCAGCGCCGGCTACTACCGGGACGACCTCCGGAGCCGCCTCTTCGAGCCGAAGTACGACGTCGCCGGCGACGGATTCCGGCAGCCCGGCTCGGCCTTCAAGCCGGTCGTCTACGCGACGGCGTTCGAGCAGAAGGTCCTGACGCCGGGCAGCCTGCTCCTCGACGTGACGACGAGCTTCGGCAACGGCTGGGCGCCGCACGACGCGGACCAGATGGAGCGCGGACCCGTTCTCCAGCGCCAGGCGCTCCAGTTCTCGCTGAACATCCCGGCGATCCGGGCGATGCAGCGCGTGAGCAACAAGGCCGTGGCCGCCGAGGCACGCAAGCTCGGCATCCAGTTCCAGGGCGGCCCGAAGGCGTTCGCCCAGGCCGGCCTGGCCGCCGCGATCGGGACCGTCGAGCTCCACCCGATCGACCTGACCGGCGCGTTCGGTGCCTTCGCCAATGGCGGCAAGCTGGCGCCCCACAGGATGGTCCTCGAGGTCGATGGGCCAGACGGTCAGCCGGTCTGGAAGGCCGGTCCGCCGAAGGTCGTCCAGGCGATCAGCCCGCAGGCGGCGTTCCTCATGAGCAACGTCCTCGCCGGGAACACGGATCCGAAGCAGAACCCGATCTGGGCCGGGGCGCTCGCCTTGCGCAATGGCCCGCACGGCGCGCGCAGGCCGGCGGCCGCGAAGACGGGCACGACGAACGAGACGCGCGACTTCACGACGTTCGGGTTCGTGGCTCCGCCGAAGGCCGCGAACAAACCGGGCATCGTCGTCGGCGTGTGGATGGGGAACAGCGACCACTCCGAGCCGAAGGGCCGCGAGGTGACGTCGCTCGACGGCCCGTCCCGCGTCTGGCAGGCGTTCATGCGCGACTACACGAAGGGCACGCCCGTCGCGACGTTCAACCCGCCGAAGGGCGTCGTCCAGGCCACGATCGACGCGTGGACCGGAGGCAAGCCGGGCCCGTGGACGCGCCAGCGGACGCAGGAGTGGTTCATTTCCGGCACACAGCCGGGAGCCCCGAAGGCGATCGACAAGCCCGGCCTCATGTACACCCAGTCCTGCGGCCACTGGGCGGTCGACCTCGTGCAGGCCGAGCTGGGGCCGGCATCCTGGAAGGACGACGTCGCCGACTGGATGCGGCGGGCGAGGAGCGGCCCCGGCCGGCGGGGCAGCGAGGGGACGACGACCGCGTACCTGTTCGGGCGACACGGTTGGGGCGGCCCGATCGCCGGGCCGTGCAAGCCCGTTCCGACCGACAACGGCGGCAAGCCGTGCCACGGCAACAAGTGCGAGCCTCAGCCGGGCCCGACCCCGCCACCTTCGCCCACCCCGGCTCCGACACCGGCCGCGACGACCAAGCCGCGGGTGGTACGCCGCCGTCGGCTCGCGCTGCGGGTCACGCGCCGGAGAAGCACGGGTGGCGTGGCGCCTGACGCGGATCCGGGTGATCTGAGGCCTGAGGCTCAGCTGTAGCTTCGACGGCGGCCGCTCGATCAGGCCTCGGACGTCGATTTCTTGCATCACGCGCAAACGACCACGCCCTCCTTGCACGCGGTGCAAGTAACGGCCGATTCATGGCTCGACCGTGCCGGTCCCTCGCGCGGGACGCAACACATGGCCGAGGAAAGGGTCGAGCA
>VBHW01000172.1 GCA_005881055.1 Chloroflexota bacterium | reverse complement strand
GGCGAACGGCCGCCGGCCGAGCCGCCGGCCGGGCACGGCTGCGTCAGCCCCCTGCGCGACGCGCGCGGAGCTCGAACATCGGGTGGCGGCGCGCCCCCTCGACGTAGTCCTCGAGCGTCGATTCGCGCCCGAGACCGAAGAGCCAACGGACGAGGGGCCGCGAGAGCATCGATCGGACGAAGGGCGCCAGAGCGTCATGGAGGAGCCGGCCGGCGGCGTCCGGCGGCACCTCGATGGCCTCGACCTCCTCCTGGTCGCGGCCCTTCGTGACGACCGCCTCGCCGGCTGCCCGCAGGTTCCGCACCCAGTTGACCTCGCCGAACGGCGACTGGACGTAGCGCCGGCCGCCGAGCTCGAGGATCGCGACCGGGAATGTGTGGGGCTGGCCGGATGAACGACCTCGGACCGTCATGAGGACGTTCGGGCCGAACGGCAGGCCAACGCGGAGGAAGCGCTTGATGAGCGGGTTGAGGATGGGGACGAGACGCGGGACGCCGGGCATCCCGACTGCGGGTGCGTGGGACATGGTGGATGCTTCTCCTGAGCTTGACGCGGTGCCGGACCGGCGCCGCGGTTCATCTATCGCTTGCACAGGGAGAACGAAACGGCAGCGTCGGATGTGACCGAGCACCCGTGCGGCCGGTCACGTTTCGCCCGCTCGATGCGTGTTGACGTCGAATGACAACGCATTCGCGTGAGATCACGCCCGGCCGGAACGGCAGCGACGATGCGCGAGCTCTCCTTGCTCGCGAATTCGAGCGCAACCGGCCCTATCTCCGCTCGGTGGCCTACCGCATGCTCGGGTCGGTGACCGAGGCCGAGGATGCGCTCCAGGAGTGCTGGCTCCGGCTCGACCGCCGGCCACCGAGCGAGGGCAACGACCTCCGGCCCTGGCTCACGACCGTCATCGGGCGGATCTGCCTGGACATGCTCCGGTCGCGCCGTTCCCGAAGGGAGGACTACGCGGGCTCATGGCTCCCGGAGCCGGTCGTGGCCACCGACGAATCGCCCGAGGACGAGGCGATCCTCGCGGATTCGGTCGGGCTCGCTCTCCTGGTCGTCCTAGAGACGCTCACCCCGGCCGAGCGGCTCGCGTTCGTGCTCCACGACGTGTTCGCCATGCCGTTCGACGAGATCGCCCCTGTCGTCGATCGGTCGCCCGCGGCAGCCCGCCAGCTGGCCAGTCGGGCGCGCCGCCGGGTCCAGTCCGCGCGCACGGAGCCGGACGCGGACGTGGCGGTCCAGCAGCGGGTCGTCGACGCGTTCCTCACCGCCGCCCGGGCGGGCGACTTCGAGGCGCTCCTGTCGTTCCTTGACCCGGACGTCGTGTTGCGGACCGACGGCGGCGGCCGCGGCCCGCTCGCCCGGGAGCCCGTCACCGGCGCACGGGAGGTCGTCGAGGTCCTCCGGACACGGGCGCCGGCGTTCGCGCCACTGGGTCGGCCAGCGATCGTCAACGGCGGCCCGGGCATCATCGTCGGCCCGCCGGGCAAGGTGATCGCGGTCGTGGGCTTCACGGTCGCGGCGGGCAGGATTCGCGAGATCGACGTCATCGGCGACCGGGCCAAGCTGCGCCGGCTCCATCTCGACGCCGGCGACCCTGCCCGGGAGCCCACGTAGCCGACGAGCGTGGCGCGGTGCCCGGCGGCACCTCAATCTGCGCCGTGGCCGGCCGCATCGGCTGCGCAGATGTCTCCCCTGGCGTATCGTGCGATGACCCATTCGGGACCCACGGAGGCGCCCCCACATCGGGTCGGCGGTCCCGGACCACGCTCACGCAGGAGGACTGATGAGCACTCGACTCCGTGGCTGGCGCGCACTCGCGGCCGCCCTGACGGCCGCAGCGGCACTCGTCGCGATGACGGTCACGCCGGCAGCCGCCATCACCAACGGGACCCCCGATGGCAACGGCCATCCGTACGTGGGCCTCATGACCGCTCACGCCTCGAACGGCAACTACCTGTGGCGCTGCAGCGGCACCCTGCTGAACGCCCACGTGTTCGTGACGGCGGGCCACTGCACCGAGGCCCCTGCCGCCTATGCGGTCGTGTTCTTCGACACCGGCCCGATCATCCCGGATCCGGCCTTCACGCTCGTTACGCGCAGCTGCGTGGGCATCGCCGGCTACCCGTGCGGCGGCCCCAACAGCTACACGGGCGCGATCTTCACGCACCCGCAGTTCGATACCAACGCCTTCTTCCTCCACGACCTGGGCGTCGTCGTGCTCGACGGTGCGGGCAAGAACCCCGGCTCGTTCGGTGCGCTGCCCGCGCTCAACTCGGAGAACGCGCTCCATCCCGGCCGGAGCACGACCTTCACGTCGGTCGGCTACGGCCTGCAGGCCTCGTTCCCCGACGCGGCCTCGCGAAAGAACGTCGGCATCCGCCAGCGCCTGGTGGCCCACCCGTGGCTGCACCAGATCAACGGCGGGATCGTCGGCGACTACGCCCTGCTCCTCTCGAACAACGCCGCCAGCGGCGGGACGTGCTTCGGCGACTCGGGCGGCCCGAACTTCATCGGCACCTCGAACGTCCTCGCCGGGGTGACGTCCTTCGGCCTGAACATCACCTGCGGGGGCACCGGTGGGGTGTACCGACTGGACACAGCGGACGACCTCACGTGGCTGGCCAATACGTTCGGCGTCACGCCCTGACGCGAACCCTCGGTAGAACGGCTCGGAGCCCCGGCAACGCCGGGGCTCTGTCATGTCAGGGACATATCGCTCAGCCGGAGGTTCGGGCGGCGAACGACGTCGCAATATCGATCCCACCGTTGTCGGGACGGCAACCGCCGGCGTTGGAGCTTCACGGCAGTGGTTCGCCTTCGACCTCCTCCCACG
>VBHW01000171.1 GCA_005881055.1 Chloroflexota bacterium | reverse complement strand
GCGGCCACGAGGACGCCGATCGAACGACGGCGGAAGAGGATCCGCGTCAGCAGGTAGAGGAAGACCGAGGTGAGCGCGCCTGCGATGACCCCGGGCAGGCGCCAGGCGAACGCATGGTGGCCCACGTCGACGCTCACGGCCGTGCCCGCGGAGTCGAAGGCGAGGATCGCCTCCCGATCGGCACTGGGCAGCTGCGTGTCGATGTCGGTCGCCCAGGCCGTCGGCCGGAAGGGAAGGCGGGCGTCGGCGTAGACCGACTGCCCGTGAGGCTCGATGACGTAGATCGTGCCGGCCGAGCCGTCCGGCGTATCGCCGAGGACGTGCACCATAACGGAGGCGGCGTCGAACGTCACGCGTGACACGGCGCCGGGCATCGGGATCGAGGTCTCGGCGATCGGGTTCGCGTTCGGGTCGTCCGACGTGCCGAGCTTGACGACTGTGACCACGTGACCGGCCGCTACATAGAGGCGCGGCGCATCGAGGTTCGAGGTGAGCGCGAGACCTGTCGCCCCGCCGGCGATCGGCACCTCGTCCGTCGTGCTCGCGTCGACCGGCGAGATGAGCGTTACACCGCGGGTGTCGGCGACGGCGACCCGGGCGATCTGCTGGATGGTGATCCCGGCGAGGCTGCCATCCGAGATCGCGGCGTCGATCTGCGGTCGGACCGTGGAGTCGATCGATCCGCTGACGACCACCCGGCTGGCGCCCTGCTCCTGGCCCTGGGTGGTCGTCAGCCGCCGCTCGTAGGTGGCGGCGTCCCCACCGAGCAGGTCCGCGAGCGTCCGCGCCTCCTTGGCCGGGTCCGTCAGGGCGGTCGTGTCGGCGACGAGGCCCTCGACCGTGCCTGCCGGGGCGAGATCCGCAGCGCCCTCGAGGGCCGCCGTCCCGAGCACCTCGCCGCTCGAGGCGTCCATCGAGACCACGGCGTCCTTCGTGATCGCCAGGATGAAGTCGCCATCCGGCGTCACGAGGAGCCGCGCGATCGGTGCGCCGAACGTGCCGAAGGGAATCGGCGCGTCGATCAGCCGCGGATCGCCCCCGATCCGCAGCGTGTCGAGGGCCGAGCCCGTATCGAGCTCGAGGACCTGGCCCCCTCGCGTCCCGACGAACAGCCGATGGCCCGCCTCGTCGACCGCGACCGTCGAGGCTCCGGCGACCGGGAGCGTCGCGAGGAGCTCGCGCGTCTGGAGGTCGTAGGCGCGCACGGCGTCGCCCGTCGCCACGTACAGGCGGTCGCCCGCCCGGTGGTCGGGCATCGTCGGGTCGTCCCAGCGATCCTCGATCGCCGCGTCGTCGACGTGAACGCCGAGGTCGCTCGTCGCTCCCACCCGGTCGTCGCCCCACGCGACGATCCCGAGCGCCATCGCGTACTTCGCGAGATGGGGGTGGGTGAACTCGTAGATCGAGTGGGGGATCCCGTACCGCCAGTCCTGCAGGAACTCGGTCGCGGTGCGCGCGTGATAGACCTCGTCGAAATGCATCGAGTACGGCTCGGCGAGCCGCCACATCCGCAGGCCGAGCGAGGCGATTACGAGGACAACGAGCAGCCAGACGTCGAGCCGGTCGAGACGGCCGCCGAGCTCACCGCGGAGCGACCGGGACCGGTCGGCACGGAGCGGGGAGCCGGCGATGCGCTGGCCGAACCAACTCTTGAAGCAGCCGCCATCGTCCTCCTCGTCCACCCACGAGTCGGCCGGGCCTGAGGCAGTGGCTGCCGCCGTGGTCCCGGCAGGAGTCGAGCCCGAGCCCGGGGTTGCCGCGGCAGCCGCGAGGACCGCACCCGGAACCGTCGGCCCGGAGGCCAACGCCCGAAGGTGCGGTTCAGGCGAACTAGCCGGGGGCAGCGCGCGCCCTGCCGCCGTCCGGAACCGACGGGCGGCCGTCCGGGCCGAGGCGATCTCCTCCGACAACCTCCGCGCGCCACGCGGAAGGAGTTGCAGGGCGACCCAGACGAACCCGCCGACGTGGAGGAGTGCGACGAGCGTGACGCCGATCTGGGAGCGGACGAAGTCGCCGATTCCCAGCCAGTCGCTGATCTGCGGGTTGTCCGGGTACAGCGTGGTCAGGACCACGTAGAGGTTGAGGAAGTTGGCCACCGCGAGGACCGCATACGCGACTCGCCAGCGCGTCGAGACCGCCGCGAGGATCGCCCCGACCGCGAAGAACGGGAAGAGGTAGCGCTCGTGGACACGCGTCGGGATGACGAAGAGCGCGACCGCGACGACGGCCGTGCCGACGAGGATCGTCTGGCGGTCCGGCCGCCACATGACGACGAGGAGGATCGCGCCGAGCACGACGGCCATGAGCACGCCGGCGACGAAGACCGCCGGCTGCCCGGCGACGAGGATCTCGGACCCGGGCGGGCAGGGCGTGTTCGCCGCGGTGCCGGTAACGGCGTCGCACAGCCACTGGCCGCTCGCGGCGAGGCCGGACCCGGCGCGCTCGACGAGCGCCCATGGGTTGTAGGCGTTGACGGTGATGTACGGGTAGCCACCCGCGGTCTTGAACACCTGGTCGATGAGCCCCGGGAGGTCGAGCCCGAACGGCAACGAGAGCCCGATCGCCGCGGCCAGGCCGGCGAGCGCGGAGGTCGCGAGGCGGATCGGTCCCCGCCGATCGACGAGCCTCGCGGCGAGGGGGGCAGCAGTTCGGGCATCGTCGGCTGATCCCTGGTCGGATCGGCGGTCATCGGCGAGTGCGTCGATGAGGTGGCGCCGGAGGAGCACGGCTCCGGCGATGAAGATCGCGATCCCCAGCTGGGGCTTGATCAGGGCGGCGATGACCGCCAGGACCGACGAGACCTCAGGCTGCTCGCGCCACAGGGCCCGTATGCTCAGGAGGAGGAAGACGATCCCGACCGAATCGACCTGGCCCCACACGACGCTGTCGAACCAGGAGATCGGCACGAACAGGTAGATGGCGGCGCCGAAGAGCGCCGCGCGGCGACCCCCGCCGAGCTCCGGGACCATCGACCAGATGAGCCAGCCGATCGCGAGGTCCGAGAGGATTGCCGGGATCTTGACGAGGTCCAGCGACGGGAGGAGCTGCGAGACCGCCCCGAGGACCCACAGGTAGTAGAGGTACCCCGGCGTGTAGTCGTGGAAGCCGGGGCGGGCGTAGAAGCCGTACAGCCCGTTCGTGAAGAGGTCGTGGGCCCAGCCGCGGAACGACGCCAGGTCGTTGGCGAACCCGGATCCGGGGAGGACGTATGCGATGATCAGCCGGAGGGCGAGCCCGAGCGCGAGTACGATCAGGATCGCGCCGGCCGCGCTCCTCGTCCCGGTCGTCCGCATCGGTGCCGATGGGCCCCGATCGGGGTCGCCCGTGGCGGGGCCTGTCACGTGG
>VBHW01000198.1 GCA_005881055.1 Chloroflexota bacterium | reverse complement strand
TGAAGCGCCCGACGGTCGGCGGGGCGTCGCTCCCCCGTCCTCCAGAGCGTTCGTCGAGCTCGCGCGCGGGGAACAGCTCGAGCGATGCCGGGCTGACCGTCACCCAGCCCTGGTCCATGCCGACGATCTCGCAGCGGTAGCGGTCGACGACCGATCCCAGGTTGCGGACCTCCACCGTGAAGCTCGTCGCCTGTCCGGGCATGACCTGCACGCCGGGCGCGTTGACCGTGATTGCCAGGGTACTCATTGGGCGGCCTGTACGACTCCACTCCTGCGTGCGCGCTCGGGCGGTTCCCCAGGACGGCGACCGGTGCGGCGACGCTGCGCGGGACCGTAGCACATCCCCGGCCGGCAGCCGTCGCGCGCGCATCGCGCGCGAACGACTGCGACCCTGAACCGGTCGCGCCACCGGTTGCGCCGCGACACCGCGTTCTCGCCACTCGCCTGGACGGTCGGCCGGGGTCCGGTGAGGTCGAGAGGGGCAGGACGGTACGTCTTGTCCACTGGACAACAGGACTGCCGTACGGCCAACACTGCGGGTCCACGCCGGTATCGGCGGGAAGGACTCATCTCTTGTCATTGCGAGCCAGATCCGGGGCGCTGGCGGGCACGATCGTCGCGACCGTGCTCCTCAGTCTCGCCACGCCCTGGTCCGTCCGTGCCGGCACGACGGTCAACCTCGACCAGTGGGCGAGCCTCGACAGGGCCTGGCAGAACGGCAACCTCAACGGGAACAACTCGCGCTACCCGGAGGGTGGCGTCATCCCCTTCCGCCTCGCGATGGAAGGGCTGGCCGTCGGCGACCACTCGATCCACATCAACTACGACTGGACGGCCGGCGGCCACAAGGCCCACGACTTCCTCGCGACCTGGAACCTCACGAACGCATCCGGCAAGATCTGCACACCGAGCGGCGGTGCGATCTCGTCCATGTGCCCGTCCCTGCCGGCCTACTCGAGCTTCGCGTTCCCGCCCGACCCGTACGTCGCGGACGGCCTGAGCGTCACGGGCGCGCAGGTCTACTCGGGCGCGATCCGCCGGCTGACGATCTGGGGCGGCACGATCCTCTCGATCTCGAAGCCCGTCCACTCGGGTTCGGCCTCGGGCAACAGCGCCGGCGACGTCCTCGTCCGCTTCCGCGCGAGCGGATCCGCGGTGCTCCTCGCCTGGGGCGGCCACATCGCCCAGTCCTCGTACTGGAACCGGGCCGCCGGCGGCCCGGCCGACGGCGCCGGCGAGGTCTCCGGCGCGCCCTGGCACATGCGCACGCTCCAGCTCGACGGAGCCGGCAACAAGAACCAGGACCGGAGCATCCAGCCGAGCGCCATCGTCGGTTCCGTGCCGCCGGGCGGCCTCGCTCCGCCGACGCCGACGCCACCGCCGCCGCTCGGTCCGGGGACCGGTGCTCCAATTCCGCGCCCGCGCCCGCACGCCACGGCTCCCGCGACGGCCTCCGGACTGCCGGACGGCGACCGGAGCTCGATCGTCGCCGCCATCGGCGTCGTGCTGACGCTCGTCCTCGCGTTCTCGCTGGCGCTGCCGATCCCGCGCATGCTCTCCCGCCGCCGGCGGCGCTAGTCCGGGGAGCCGCGGCTCCTGCGCTCCACGCCTCCTCCCGGCGTCGCGTCCCGCGCTTCGTGCTCCTCGCGCCACGCCGGCCCGCACTATCCTGACGCGGAGTCGACCGGACGGCGTCGGGTCGCGGCCCGACAGCGGCGGTGTCCGTGGAGGAGGAACCGATGCGCACGCTCATCACGAACGGGACGATCGTCAACGCGGACGGCTCGAGCCGGGCGGACGTGCTCATCGACGGCGAGTCGATCGCGGCCATCGGCGTGGACCTCCCGGCGAGCGGCATCGGGGCCGACGAGACGATCGACGCGTTCCGGAAGTACGTCATCCCCGGCGGGATCGACGTCCACACGCACATGGAGCTGCCGTTCGGGGGGACGTTCGCGAAGGACACGTTCGAGACCGGCACCCGCGCGGCCGCCTTCGGGGGCACGACGACGATCGTCGACTTCGCGGTCCAGAGCCGCGGCAAGTCGCTGCGCGACGGGCTCGACGCGTGGCACGCCAAGGCCGAGGGCAACGCCGTCATCGACTACGGGTTCCACATGATCATGTCGGACGTCAACGACGCGACGCTCGCGGAGATGGACGAGCTCGTCGCGGAGGGCGTGCCCGACTTCAAGCTGTTCACGGCCTACCCGGGCGTGTTCTTCAGCGACGACGGGGCGATCTTCCGGGCGATGCAGCGGACCGCGCACAACGGCGGCCTGATCATGATGCACGCCGAGAACGGCCTCGCGATCGACGTGGTCGCGGCCGAGTACGCCGCCGACGGCAAGACCGACCCGTACTACCACGGCGTCGTCCGCTACCCGATCTTCGAGGGCGAGGCGACGAACCGCGTCATCCGTCTCGCCGAGGCCGCCGGGGTGCCGGTCTACATCGTCCACCTCTCGGCGCGGGATGCCCTGAACGAGGTCCGGGCAGCCCGCGACCGGGGGGCGATGGCGTTCGCCGAGACCTGCCCGCAGTACCTCTTCCTCTCGCTCGACGACCTCGGCAACGGGTTCGAGGGCGCGAAGTTCATCTGCTCGCCCCCGCTCCGCCCGAAGGACCACCAGGAGGAGCTCTGGACCGGGCTGCGCAAGGACGACCTCCAGGTGGTGTCGACCGACCACTGCCCGTTCGACTTCCACGAGCAGAAGGAGCTCGGCCGGGGCGATTTCCGGAAAGTGCCGAACGGGCTGCCGGGCGTCGAGGACCGGGTCGACCTCCTCCACGATGGCGGCGTCGTCGCCGGCCGGATCAGCCGCGAGCGATGGGTCGAGGTCTGCTCGGCGGCGCCGGCGCGGATGTTCGGGATGGCGCCGCGCAAGGGCGCGATCGCGGTGGGCGCCGACGCCGACATCGTCGTCTACGACCCGGAGCGCCGGCACACGATCAGCGCGACGACGCACCACATGAACGTCGACTACTCGTGCTACGAGGGGCGTTCGGTCCAGGGCGGGTCGGACGTCGTCCTCTCACGCGGCACCGTCGTCGTGCGCGACGGCGCGTTCACCGGGCGGAAGGGTCACGGCCGGTTCGTCAAGCGCGCTGTCTCCGAGGCAGTCCGCCAGAACTAGGATCCGCCGGGGTCCCGTGGGGCTGGCCCGGCGGGGCTACCCCGGCGGAGGCGGCCCGCTCGAGGCTCGCACCCGGAGCTCGACCGGCAGGAGCACGACCTCCGGGGGTGAGGCGTCCGGCGCCCGGCCGGCGATCCGCTCGACGAGCCGCTCGACCGCCCAGCGACCCATCGCCGTGGTGTCCTGCGCGACCGTCGTGAGGGCCGGCTCGACCCACGCGGCGATCGCGATGTCGTCATATCCGACGACGCTCACGTCGGCCGGGACCCGCAGCCCCGCTGAGCGGATCGCGCGAACGGCCCCGATCGCCGTCAGGTCGTTGTAGCAGAGGACCGCCGAGATGCCGGGCATCCGAGCGAGGAGGTTGCGCGTCGCTGCCTCGCCGCCGTCGACGCCACCGTCGCCCTCGACGACGATGAGCTCGGTCGTGTCGTCGTCCGCGGCCTGGAGGGCGTCGCGGATGCCCGCGAGGCGCTCTCCCGCCGCGGCGTTGCGCGGCGGCGCGGTGACGTGGCCGATCCGGCGATGCCCGAGGTCGAGGACGTGCCGGGCGGCCAACCGGCCACCCAGGCGGTTGTCGCTGAGGATCGCTGGCAG
>VBHW01000183.1:3637-4187 GCA_005881055.1 Chloroflexota bacterium | reverse complement strand
GGCTGTATCGACGGACCACCTCATTGACGAGGTCTGGGGCGACGATCCGCCGCCCAGTGCGCATCACGCGATTGGGGTCCATGTGTCGCGCCTACGACGAGCACTTGGGGTCGACTGCATCGAGTCGCAGCCTCATGGCTACCGGCTGCGCGCCGCGGGGAGCGTCGTCGATCTCGGGCGCTTCGAGGCTTTCGTCGCCGACGCGTCCCGCGCCTCCGCCGGTGGCGATCCGGAAGTCGCTGCCATTACCCTGTCGGTCGCCCTCGGCCTCTGGCGCGGCCCGGCGCTCGCGGATCTCGCAACAAGCAATGTCGCTCGAGCTGAGCGCGCACGGCTCGACGAACTACGGGAGCTGGCTCTCGAACGGCGGATCGATGCCGAGCTCGCCTGCGGCCGCCATCTGGAGCTCGTGCCCGACCTCCGCCGGCTGGTGGGCGAAATGCCGTTGCGCGAGGTATTCCACGCTCGCCTGATGCTGGCGCTCTACCGCTCGGGACGACAGGCTGAGGCCCTCGAGGTGTACCACCGGGCGCGCGAGGTCCTCGACCGC
>VBHW01000183.1:0-3611 GCA_005881055.1 Chloroflexota bacterium | reverse complement strand
CACGACACGGCGTTGGACCTTGCAGCCGCTCCGGGACCCGTGCGGGTTGTGGATCGACCGTCCGAGCAAGCGACACTACCGATCCCGCCCGTCCCCCGTTCCCGCGACACGCGGCGAACGGTCACTACGCTCATCGCGGACCTGCGCGGATCGACTCTCGCGGGCGAACCCCTCGATCCAGAATCGGCGCGCGTGCCCCTGGACCGCTGCTTCCAACTGTTGCGGCCAGTCCTCGAGCGGCATGGCGGGACGGTCGAGCAGGTCGTTGGCGATGCTGTCCTGGCCGTCTTTGGCATGCCGCTTATCCACGAGGACGATGCCCTTCGGGCGGTCCGGGCCGCTTTCGAGATGCGGGATGCCCTTGCCGCGCTGAACGGCCGCCTGGAGACCGAGCTTGGCGTCCGCATGACGATGCGCGTCGGCGTCAACACGGGGGAGGTCGTCGCCTCGGGCACCGGTTCCGCAGGCCTGGTGACCGGGGATGCCGTAAACGTCGCGGCCAGACTCCAGCAGGCGGCAGGATCCGGCGAGATCCTGCTGGGCGAAGGGACCCATAAGCTCGTCCGGTGGGCGATCGACGCTGAACCCATCGGCGCGATCGATCGACGCCGGAGGTCTAGACCGACGCGAGGCTTTCGGTTGCTTGCCATCACTCCGGGTCTTACCGGCCACGAGCAACGTTTCGATTCACCGCTCGTTGGTCGAGAGCGCGAGCGCGGGCTGCTCGAGTCGGCCTTCGAGCAGGCGACTGCCGACGAAACGTGCCAGCTCTTCACGCTGCTCGGTCCGGCGGGCGTCGGCAAATCGCGCCTCGTGCATGAGTTTCTTCAGTTGGTGGGTCCGGAGGCCCAGGTTCTCCGGGGCCGATGCCCCCCGTACGGAGAGCGAGTCGCATTCTGGCCTGTCGCCGAAACGATCAAACAGGCGGCCGGGATCAGCGACGCGGACACCGCCGCTGAAGTCCGAGACAAGATCGGGGCCTTGCTGGGCGCAGATCAGCGGGCCTCGGTGATCGCGGATCGCGTCGCGGCGATCATCGGCCTGTCGGAGGCGCCTTCGTCCGGCGAGGAGGCATTCTTTGCGATCCGCAGCGTGTACGAAAGCATCGCCCGGGCGCACCCTCTCGCAATCGTGTTCGACGACGTGCAGTGGGGCGAGCCCTTCTGCCTCGACCTCATCGAGCATCTCGCCGACACCCGAGGGGCGCCCATCCTCCTTCTCGTCATCGCGCGTCCGGAGCTCCTCGACGATCGGCCCGCCTGGGCGGGCGGCAAACTCCATTCGACATCGGTGGTCCTCGGGCCGTTGAACGATGCCGAGGTGTCGCGGCTCGTGACGAACCTGCTTGGTGGGTCGGCCGCGTCGCCTTCGGTTGAGCGAAAGATCACGGAGGCGGCCGAAGGGAACCCGCTCTTCGTCGAGGAGTTCCTGGCGATGCTGCTCGAGGATGGACTCGTTCGTCGGGCCGGCGATAGGCGGATCGGCATGACCGACCTGGCCGCGATCGCAACCCCGGCCTCGATCAAGGCCCTGCTCGCCGCCCGACTCGATCGATTGCCGATTGGGGAGCGCGAGGTCCTGGAACTTGCGGCCGTGGTCGGCAAGACCTTCACTCGCGAGGCGGTCGAGGCCCTGGTGGAGCCGGACGCCGTCCAGGAGGTCGCCCGGCGACTCGAATCAGTCGTGCGCAGGGAGATCATCCGGCCCGATCGATCTGCGCCTGACATTCTCGATGCCTATCGGTTCCGGCACATCCTCATCCGCGACGCCGCCTACGCCGCGCTGCCCAAGCGCGAGCGAGCGGAGCTCCATGAGCGCTTCGCCGACTACCAGGAGCGGGCAGCAGGCGATCGGCTCGTCGAATACGAGGAGGTCATCGGCTACCACCTGGAGCAGGCCACCCACTATCGACAGGGGCTGGGCCGGAACGACGAGCGGACGCGAGAACTGGCGACACGGGCGGCTCAACTGTTGGGCGCCGCCGGGATCCACGCGATCCAACGTGGCGACGCGTTGGCATCGAGCCGGCTGCTCGAGCGGTGTCGTGCGATGTGGCGACAGCCTGTACTCGCCAGACCTCAGGAGGCTCTCCGCGGCGACGTGTGAGAACCGCGAGTGGGAATCAGTCGCACCCGCGGGATTCGGGCCTCGCTCCGCTTAGGAACGGAGCGCCGGTTCCAGATTGTGGCTGGCCGGCTGGTACCTCATAGGTCATCATCATGCAAACGGTTTCGCTCGACACCGATCCGCCGAGCCGCCGCTCAAAGGAGGTGAGCGCATGCCGCGATTCATGGATCTTCACGACGGCTTCGGGGGTGTCACTCGAGAGCAGCTCAAGGTCGCCCAAGAGGCCGACTGGGCAATCGAGGCCGACGAGGGGGTTCATTTCGAGCGTGCCTGGCTTGACCCCGAGGCCGGGAAGGTCTTCTGCCTGTCGACCGGTCCCAGCAAAGAGGCGGTCATGCGGATTCACAAGAGGGCCGGTCACCCTACCGCCGAGATCTATGAACTGCCTATTGAGGTTTTTTGAATCCGCTCGCTGGTGACCAGCGTCGTGCACGTCCCCAGCACGGCCTCACTGTCTCCCGTAATCGCGATAGCGACTGAGCGGTCATTGCCTGGAAGGAAACGGAGTCCCCCCGCGCCGTTGGCGAGGGGGACGCTGCGAGTGTCTCGATGGACGAACCGCTCGATGCGGGACCGACGGAGCCGGTTCCGCGTCAAGCTCGGAATCACGAACAGTCGCCACCCCCTGAGACGGCCGCCCCGTGGAACATTCCGTCCCACCCCGGTGTGCCAACGAGGTGGGCAACCATGGTGTCGATCATCTTGGCGTCGTGCAGCATGTTGCAAGCTCCCACGTAGGCGGGGCCCTCGGCTGCCAGCGCGCTGCCGGCAAAGACCGACAGCAGAGCGATCACGCTCACAACGATGGAAATCCGCTTCCGCATGATGGCCTCCTTGTTCGGGCGAGGGCACTTGACGGCACCCGGGACCCGATCAACGGGTCCTCACAACAGAGGTTCGAGGCCCACGATCAACGCCCGTGCAACGGCCGATCAACGCCCGTCCAATGGCGTCATGCCTCGCCGTCGGTGTTCGTCCAAAAGCTGGCGACGTGCGTCCTGCTCGGGCGGCGTGAGAATCCAGCTCGGTAACGCGGGTCTGGCCGTAAACGGCCGACGATCGTGATCTGGTCTATCGGCGCCCGAGCTGCTCGACAGGCATTCCCGCCGCGACCCAGCCGTTTAAGCCACCGGCGAGATCCGTCGCTCGCCCGAAGCCTAGGTCCCGGAGGGTCGCAGCGGCCAGGCTCGAGCTATAGCCATCGGCGCACACGAGGATGATCCGGCGGTCGCGATCGGACAAGGCCTTGTCGTCGTGCCCGGAGGTCGGGTCGAGCCGCCAGTAGAGCACGGAGAGCGGCACGTCGCGGAGGTCGTCGCCTCGCTGTCCCTGGCAACGGACCTTGCCGGTGGGCTGCCGCTCGAGCACGGCCTCCGCCGCAGCCTGCTCGCTGTCCGGCCCGGCGAGGATCGCGGTCTCTCCGCCGATGAGCTCAGCGACATGTATTACGTGGCAGTCCTGGCGCGCCAGCCCGACGCCGTTAC
>VBHW01000189.1 GCA_005881055.1 Chloroflexota bacterium | reverse complement strand
CTGCCCATCGCTGACCGGCCGGCGCCATGAGGATCGCGATCACCGGCGGGACCGGGTTCGTCGGACGGCATCTCGCGGAGCGCCTGGCGGCCGCCGGTCACGAGGTCGTGCTGGTCGCTCGCGGCGTCGACCGGCGGGACGAGACGGTCCGATCCCTCCCCGGGGTCCGGTTCGCGGCGGCGTCGATCACCGACGAGGCCGCGCTCGCGGAGGCGTTCCGGGGCTGCGCCGCCGTCGCCCATTGCGCCGGGATCAACCGGGAGCTCGGAGCCCAGACCTATGCGGCGGTCCACGTGGCGGGGACCCGGGCCGTGGTCGATGCCGCCCGGACCGCCGGCGTCGAGCGGGTCGCGCTGCTCAGCTTCCTGCGTGCGCGACCGGACTGCGGATCCGGCTACCACGAGTCGAAGTGGGCCGCCGAGGAGATCGTGCGCGCGTCCGGGCTCGACTGGACGGTCTTGAAGTGCGGCGTCATCTACGGCCGCGGCGACCACATGCTCGACCATCTCAGCCGGGCGCTCCACACGTTCCCGGCCTTCGCCACGGTCGGGCTCGCGGATCGACCGGTCCGCCCGGTCGCCGTGACCGACGTGGCGGGGCTCCTCGAGGCGGCAGTCGTCGAGGGACGGCTCGCGCGTCAGACCGTCGCGGTGCTCGGGCCGGACGAGATGCCGTTCGGCGAGGCGGTCCGTCGCGTGGCGTCCGTCGTCGGTCGCCGGCCGCTCGTCGTCCCATTGCCGGTCCTCGCCCATCGCCTCATCGCGTGGCTCGCCGAGCGGACGATGACGATCCCGCTCGTGTCACTCGCGCAGGTGCGGATCCTCGCCGAGGGGGTGGTCGAGCCGCTCCCGTTCGCGGACGACCCGCCGTCGGACCTCGCTCCGACGACGCCCTTCGACGCGGCGTCGATCCGGGCCGGCCTGCCACGACCCGGCGGCTTCGGCCGGCGCGACCTGCGCTGCGCGGCACGGTAAAGCGAACGGCGGCGACGCGGCGCGGGACGTTCATCCTGGGCCTCGTCGCGGGCGGGCTCGGTGGACTCATCCTCCTCTCGTGGGGCATCGCGATGCCCTGGCTCGGGCTCATCGCTCTTGCGATCGGTGGGACGGCACGGCCGCGCCCGGTGGGCGTCGCGGGCGTGCTCATCGGCTGGGGACTCACCTGGCTCGCGTTGTTCGCCAACGCCGGGTCCCGCTGCTCGACCGACGCGTTGTGCTTCGGCCCGGAGATGACGCCCTGGTTCATCGCCGCCGGGATCCTCGTCGCTGCCGGGGTGGCCGTCGCGGCGGTTGCAGTCGCTCGGGACTGGCCGCAGCCGACTGCCTGACGACGGCACGGTCGAACCCGAGCCGGACCGTGTTGCCCGCGTATCATCCCGGCCATGCCCGTCCTGCGCAGCCGCCTCGACCCGGCCGGCGCGGAGACGCAGGCCAACCGGACGGCGATGGAGGCCCTCGTCGCGGAGCTGCGGGCGAAGCAGGCCGAAGTTTCGAGCCGTGGCGCCGGTGGCGACGACCGCTCGATCGCCCGGCACCGCGACCGGGGCAAGCTCCCTGTCCGCGAGCGGATCGACCGCCTCCTCGACCCTGGGGCGGCGTTCCTCGAGCTGAGCCCGCTGGCGGCGGACGGCGTGTATGAGGACGAGGCACCGGCCGCCGGAATCGTCACGGGCGTCGGGCGCATCGAGGGGACGCTCTGCGTCATCGTCGCGAACGACGCGACCGTGAAGGGCGGCACGTACTACCCGCTCACGGTGAAGAAGCATCTCCGCGCGCAGGAGATCGCGCTCGAGAACCGCCTCCCGTGCGTCTACCTCGTCGACAGCGGCGGCGCGTTCCTGCCGCTCCAGGCGGAGGTGTTCCCCGACCGCGATCACTTCGGCCGGATCTTCTACAACCAGGCCCGCCTCTCGGCCGCGTCGGTTCCCCAGGTCGCGCTCGTCATGGGCAGCTGCACGGCCGGCGGGGCGTATGTGCCGGCGATGAGCGACGAGACCGTCATCGTCCGAGGAACCGGCACGATCTTCCTCGGCGGTCCACCGCTCGTGAAGGCGGCCACCGGGGAGGAGGTGAGCGCCGAGGAGCTCGGCGGAGGCGACGTCCACGCGCGGACGTCGGGCGTCGTGGACCACCTCGCCCTCGACGACGAGCACGCGCTCGCGCTCGGCCGATCGATCGTGCGCAACCTGAACCGCCGGCCACCCGATCCGCCGTGGGACCGCGCGGCGCCCGAGCCTCCGGCCGTGGCGCCGGACGGATCCGACGGCGGGGCGCACCTATACGCGGCCGTGAGCGCCGATCCACGCCGGCCGGTCGACGTGCGCGAGATCATCGCCCGCCTCGTCGATGGCAGCCGGCTCCACGAGTTCAAGGCGCTCTACGGCGAGACGCTCGTGTGCGGCTTCGCCCACATCGAGGGCTACCCGGTCGGGATCATTGCCAACGACGGGATCCTGTT
>VBHW01000188.1 GCA_005881055.1 Chloroflexota bacterium | reverse complement strand
GCCACCACGAGCAGCGGTCCCTCGCCGTGCGTCACGGCCTGGCGTTGCTCGGCGTTCAGGCCCCGGAGGAGCCCGGCCAGGCCGCGATCGACTTCCGCGGCCGGCTCGGCGCCGCCTCCGGCCCGGGCGTCGGCCCAGACCGGGATCTGCTCGAGGGCCGGCGGCTCGCGCCGTACGCGGTGCCTCATCCGCGGCCTCGTCGGCGGCGCCGTCTCAGAAACCATGAGGGCAGCATCGCGACCCGCTGTGACAGCTCCGGCGTCACGCCGACGCCCCACCTCCCGGCAGCGACCATGTGGCGGAGCGATCCATCACGGCCGCGCGGCCCCGCGATCGATCACCGCCGGGCGGCCCGCCGGTGCGGCGCGCGCCAGGTCGAGGGCGCGGGCCTCCTCGCCGGACAGCTGTCCCTCGGCCCGGCCGCCGACGAGAGCCCTCGCGTAGATCCGCGTCCCGGCACGGGCATGGAGACTCGTGAGGATGAACCCGTCACCCTCCGCGTCGAGCAGCGCCAGCGCGAAGCTCTGGTTCCCGCCCGTCTCCTCGAACGGGTTGTATCGGACGAGGCCGGCCCGCTGGAACGCCCGCCGTCCGGCTGTCTCGAGGGCCGAGGTCCGTGCCAACAGGCCGCTCACCTCCCGATCGACGGCGAGGACCCTGTCGAGGTGCCCCTCGAGGATCGACTCGAGGCTGTGGCCCTCCCCGCCGCGGGTGAGGGCTATGAGCCTGCGATCGAGGCGCCGGACGCGCCGGGCGAGGAGCGCGATGAGGACGAGCGCCGCGCAGAGGAGGACTGCCAGGACGGCCGCCACGACCCCGATCCTGGGCTCGACGAGCGCGTTGAGGTCGATTGGACGAGTCCTCCCTGGCGGTCGCCCGAGTCTAGCAGGAGGACCTTCGCCGACGACCTTCGAGCCGAGCGCCGAGCCGAGCGTCGAGTGCCCGATGGTATCCTTCCGCCGCGGCCGGCCGGACGGGACGAGCCGGACGGGACGAGCCGGACCGCACGTCAAGACTCACGCAGGAGCAGGAGGCCGCCCCGAAGCATGGCCAAGCGTCAGCGAACCCGCCCGGGCCAGCGCCGGGGCCGACAGGGAGCCCGCCAAGCGCTCGGTCCGCGGCCGGCAGCGCCGGCCCGCCCGGTCGGCGCCCTGACGGCTGCCGAGGAGGCGCGGGCCGCCGAGCTCGAGGCCCAGATCATGGCCGAAGAGCGTGCCGCAGAGGCCGGGCGTGAGCGGGCCCGCGAACGCCGCCGGGCTGAGGCGACCATCGGGGCCGCGCCGGGCCGCTCGCGCGAGGGCAGCCTGCTGGCCGCGCGGGCCGAGGAGGAGTACGCCTACGTCGTGCGCGACGTCCGGCGCATCGCACGAGTCGGTGGAGCGCTCGTCGGACTGCTGGCGATCCTCTTCGTGCTCATCGACGTGACGCACGTCATCCGGTTCTGAGCGAGGGCGCGAGCCGCCCTACACCGGGCTCGCGAACGCCCGACCCAGCGGCGTTCCGGCCACTCGCACTCACTCTTTTGGCCTATCGACAGGCCCGGAGGCCGACCCTAGCGTCGGCACGTGAAGCTTCGCGCGCTCAGGCAGCGGGCCCGACGAGCGCCGCTCCTCGTCCTCGTCTATGCCGCGAGCCTGACGCTCGTCGCCGTGACGTGCGCCTCGCTCGCCCTCGTCGTGGCGGACCACGTCACCCGCACGGCGATCGCCTCGAGCGTCGCGGCCGACTCGTCGTTCGTGTCGGGGTTCGTCCGCTCGTTCATCACGCCTGACGACCTGAGGCTGGCCGGGCCCAACGCGGCACGTACTGCCGAAATCCAGGGCCGGCTGAGCGGTCTCATCGCATCCGGGGGGATGCTCCGGGTCAAGGTCTACGCGCCGGACGGCACGATCCTGTTCAGCGACGTGGCCACCCTCCGGGGCCAGAACTTCGGGTTCGAGGAAGACCTCAAGGACGCGTTCGCGGGCACGCCGTTCGCCGACCTCACCCAGGGCGACCAAGGCGAGGAGCGCGGGACGGACGCGCTGCCGGCCGAGCACGTCCTCGAGGAGTACCTGCCGGTCAGGACGTCGGAGGGCATCCCGGTCGTGTTCGAGATCTATCGCGACGCGGGCCCGATCGTCGCCAGCGCCGACGCCAGCCGGCGCGACACGGTGCTCATCGCGGTCGCGGCGGCGGCCATCCTGGCGATCCTGCTGTACCTCATCTTCCGGGCGGCACAGGGGCGGCTGAGTCGGCAGACTCGGGCGCTCGTCGAGGCGGAGCGTCGCGACGCGCTGACAGGCCTCCTCAACCACGGCTCGATCGTCCTCGAGCTCGTCCGGCTCATCGAGGAGTCGCGGGTCGCCGGTGGGGCCGTGGGCGTCGCGATCGTCGACGTCGACAACTTCCGGGCGATCAACGAGGCGCACGGCCACGCAGCCGGGGATCAGGTCCTCAGCCAGGTCGCTCAGACCCTCCGGAGCGAGCTGTCGCAGCAGTCGATCCTGGGACGGTACGGCCCTGACGAGTACCTCGTCGTCGCCCCGCCGTCCTGCGCCGACGACCTCGAAGCCGCGGTCGGCCGGCTGCGGTCGTCGCTCCTCGACCTGAGCCTCCAGTTCGGCGTGTCGGAGCGCCTGCCCGTCACCGTGAGCGCCGGCATCTGTTTCGCGCCCGTCGACGGCGATGCCGCGACCGAGCTCCTGTCGGTGGCGACCGTCACCCTCGGCGAGGCGAAGGCCAGCGGAGGCGACGCCGTCCGGCTCGCAGCGGGGCCTGGCGATGGCCTCAATGCGAACGAGCAGACGAGCTTCGACGTCCTCCAGGGCCTCGTCATCGCCGTGGACACGAAGGATCGCTACACGAAGCGCCATTCCGAGGACGTCGCCCGGTACGCGCTGTTCATCGCCGACCGGGTCGGCCTCGAGGCGGACCTGCGGCGGACCCTCGGGATGGCGGGCCTGATGCACGATGTCGGCAAGATCGGCATCCCCGACGCGATCCTGCGCAAGCCGGCGGCGCTGACCGCCGACGAGTACGCGATCGTCAAGCAGCACGTCGCGCTCGGCGACATGATCGTCCGCGACCTGCCGAACATCGACCTCGTGCGGAGCGGCGTCCGCCACCATCACGAGCGGTGGGACGGGACCGGGTACCTCGATGGCCTGGCGGGCGAGGACATCCCGCTCTTCGCGCGGATCCTCGCCGTCGCCGACGCCTTCTCGGCGATGACGACGAGCCGGCCCTACCGCAAGGCGCTCGACGTCGAGGAGGCGATCCGGCGCCTCGAGGACGCCGCGGGCAGCCAGCTGGACCCGACCTTCGTCGTCGCGTTCGTCGAGGGGCTGCGGACCGCCCGGGACGCGCCGTTGCCCGGCCTCGACCGCCCGACGCCGCTCCTCTGGGTGCCCCGCGCGCACGTGGCCTGACGGTTTCCGGGCCGGCCGGGCCGGCGCAGGGCCTTGGTTTCGGACATGGCCTCGGCTGATCGGGATCGACGTACGATGGGCCCATGCCCAGCCGTCGTCCCCCGAGCGGTACGCCCGGCATGTTCGCGCCGCCGCGCGGCCTCCAGCCGCTCGCCGCGCGGATGCGCCCGCTGATGCTCGATGAGTTCGTCGGCCAGGAGCACCTCGTCGGCGAGCACGGGCCGCTCCGCCGGTCCGTCGCCCGGGGCCACCTCGGTTCGATGCTTCTCTGGGGTCCGCCGGGCAGCGGCAAGACGACGCTCGGGCGCCTCCTCGCGGACGCGGTCGGCGCCCGGTTCACCACCCTCTCCGCGGTGATGAGCGGCGTCGCCGATGTCCGGGCAGCGATCGCCGCCGCGCAGGAGCAGGTGGCGATCGACGGCACCCGGACCGTCCTGTTCATCGACGAGATCCACCCTCCCGCACGTCGAGAACGGGACCGTGACGCTCATCGGGGCGACCACCGAGAACCCCTACTTCGAGGTGAACTCGGCCCTCCTCTCCCGCCTCCGGGTGTGGCGGCTCGAGCCGCTCACGAACGATCAGGTCGGGACGGTCGTCCGCCGTGCGCTCGACGACCCGGAGCGAGGCCTCGCCGGCGGGCTCGGTCCCGACGGCGGCGTGGCGCTCGCCGACGACGCGTTCGAGCACCTGGTCGACCTGGCCGGCGGCGATGCGCGAGCGGCGCTCAACGTCCTCGAGGGTGCCGTCGCGCTCGCCGACGCGGAGGACGTCCGCGACATGGCCGGCCACGTGGCGCCTCGCCTGGCGGACGTCGAGGCGGCCGCGCAGCAGCGGATCCTCGCGTACGACCGGGCCGGCGACGGCCACTACGACACGGTCTCGGCCTTCATCAAGAGCCTGCGCGGCAACGATCCGGACGCCGCCCTGTACTGGCTCGCATCGATGATCGCGGCCGGCGAGGACCCGCGATTCATCGCCCGGCGGATCATCATCAGCGCCTCCGAGGACGTCGGCAACGCGGACCCTCGTGCACTCTCGGTCGCCGTCGCCGCCGCCCAGGCGCTCGACTGGGTCGGCCTCCCGGAGGCGCAGTACGCGCTCGCCCAGGCCGCGACATACATCGCAACGGCCCCGAAGAGCAACCGCTCCGGCGTTGCGTACTGGGCCGCGGTCGCCGACGTCGAGCGAGCCGGCTCGCTGCCCGTGCCGAACCATCTCCGGAGCGCAACGCGCCCGGAGCGCACGCACCACGGCATCGGGGTCGGCTACCGCTACCCACACGACTACGAGGGCGCCGACGTCGAGCAGCGCTACCTCCCCGAGGAGCTCGGGGAGCGCGAGTACTACCTGCCGATCGAGCAGGGCTACGAGAGCACGATCGCGGCCCGGATGACCGCCCGCCGCGAGGCGCGCGAGGCCGCTCGAGCCTCGGGTGGTGCACGTCGCTCCCGCGACCCGACGCCGAAGGTCGACGGGATGCGCGCCTCGGGCAACATCCTGCGGACCCGTGAGGAGAACCGGAAGCGTCTCGCCGAGACCGAACGGCGCGACGCGAGCGGCTAGAGAGCGAGGTCGGAGGGGCGCGCACCCGGGGCGCGAACGGCCCGGCCGACGTGCGAGACTAGCGGCATGGACCCGATCGTCTGGATCATCGTCGGACTGCTCGCCGGCTGGTTGTCGTCGCTCGTCGTCCCGGGCCGGGAGGCCCGTGGCTGCCTGCCCAACCTCCTCGTGGGAATCCTCGGCGGGATCCTCGGCGGCTTCCTCGCCCGCGAGCTCCACCTCGGCGACCCGGGCGGGTTCCTTGGGGCCGTGGTCGTCGCGTTCGGCGGGGCCGTGATCGTGCGCCTGATCATCGAGGCGATCTCGCCCGACCGTCCCACGTAGCGGAGGTCCGAATCCTCGGTCGGCGCCGAGGGCGCAAGGGCGCACGGATATTCCGAGCAATGCTACGGGACGGCTTTCCAGGCGCGGACGGGCCGCCGCCACGCACGATCCGGCGGCCGAGCCGGGCGGGCAGGCGCACGGGCCCACACGATGACTCTTCCAAAGCTCGTTCGTAATCATGCTCGGAATATCCCGGGGCACATGGGAGTCCGGCCGCCGCCCGATCCGGTGCAGCGGCCAGCTCCCGGGACCCCGGCCGTGGCGGCCCGGGCGCCCCAGCGGCTACGATTGAGGCCCCGCCGCGCGACTGCCGCTCCTGGAGGCCCGCCGTGAACCGCTTCGAGACGAACCTTCGGATCCCCGGCCCGACGTCCCTGCCGTCCGCTGTGCGGGAGGCCGGCGCGCGCCAGATGATCAACCATCGCGGGCCCGAGTTCGCCGCGATGCAGGAGCGCATCGTCGGCGGGCTGCGGACGTTCTTCGGCACCGCGAACGACATCGTGCTCCTCTCGAGCGCGGGGACCGGCGGGCTCGAGGCAGCGATCGTCAACACGCTCTCGCCCGGCGACAAGGTCTTCGCCGTGAGCATCGGCTCATTCGGCGACCGGTTCGCGAAGATCGCCTCGACGTACGGCGCAGATGTCACGAGGCTCGACGTCCCGTGGGGCCACGCCGCGGATGCCGCGGCGGTTGTCGATGCCCTCAGGGCGGGCGGCCCGTGGAAGGCCGTGCTGCTCACGCACAACGAGACCTCGACCGGCGTCATGAACCCGATCGACGAGCTGGCCGCGGCGGTCAGGGAGGAGGCGCCGGACGCGCTCATCCTCGTCGACGGCGTGTCGGGCGTCGGCGCCGTCCCGTTCCGCCAGGACGACTGGGGCCTCGACGTCGTCATCTCAGGCTCGCAGAAGAGCTGGATGTCGGCACCGGGGATCGCGTTCGCGAGCATGTCCGACCGGGCCTGGGAGGCCGGCCGCACGGCAAGGATGCCGCGCTTCTACTTCGACCTCGCGAAGCACCGCGAGAGCCAGGCGAGCGGGCAGACTCCGTGGACCCCGGCCGTGGCGGTCGTCTTCCAGCTCGACGTCGCGCTCGGGCTCATGGCTGCCGAGGGCCCCGAGGCGATCTTCGCGCGCCACGCGGCGTGCGCGGCCGCGACCCGCGCAGGCCTGGACGCGCTCGGGTTCTCGCTCTACGCGGACCCGGCGCACGCGTCCCAGACCGTGACGTGCGTCAACCTGCCCGACGACCTCGATTGGAAGGCATTCAACGCCGAGCTCAAGCGGCGGAAGCTCGTCGTCGCCGGCGGTCAGGGTCAGCTGACCGGCAAGGTCTTCCGGGTCGGGCACCTCGGCACGGTCACGCTCGACGAGATCATCGCGTGCCTCGGCGTCGTCGAGGAGGGGCTCCTCGCGATCGGGCGAACGATCACGCCGGGAGCCGGGGTCGCGGCAGGCCAGCGGGCCGGCGTCGAGTCTCTCGGACTGACCGCCAGGAGCACCGTCGGCGCGTGAGGGTCCTGGTCGCCGAGCCG
>VBHW01000187.1 GCA_005881055.1 Chloroflexota bacterium | reverse complement strand
GCCACCGGATCGGGGATTTCCTCGGCCTCGTCGAGCAGCTCGAAGACCCGCTCGGCGGACGCGACCGCGGACTGGAGGACGTTGGCGATGCTCGCCGTCTGCACGATCGGGAACGTGAACTGGCGCGAGTACTGGATGAAGGCGATCACGTCGCCGAGGCTCAGCTGCCCGGCGGCCACCCGCAGGCCGCCGATGACGGCGATCGCCACGTAGTTGAGGTTCGCGATGAAGTTCATCGCTGGCTGGATGATCCCGCTGATGAACTGGGCGCGATAGCTCGCCTCGTACAGGCGGTCGTTCTCCTCCTCGAACGTCGCGATCGCGCGCTCCTGGCGCCCGAACGCCTTGACGATCGCGTGGCCCGTGTGCATCTCCTCGACGTGGCCGTTGAGCGCGCCGGTCGACGCCCACTGCGCGACAAACTGCTTCTGCGAGCGGCTGGCGATGAGGACGGTCACGACGATCGACAGGGGCACGGCGAGGAGCGAGATCACGGCGAGGATCGGGTCGATCGTCAGCATGAGGACGAGCACGCCGACGACCGTCAGCAGCGACGTGATGAGTTGGGTCAGGCTCTGCTGGAGCGTCTGCCCGATGTTGTCGATGTCGTTCGTGACGCGGCTCAGGACGTCGCCGCGCGGGTGGCCGTCGAAGTACTTGAGCGGCAGCCGGCCGAGCTTCCGGTCGACGTCCTGGCGCAGCCGGTACACGGTCCGCTGGGTGACGCCGGCCATGATGTACGCCTGCATCCACGCGAAGATCGAGCTCAGGACGTAGACGCCGACGAGCACGAGGAGGATCTGGCCGAGGGCGCCGAAGTCGACCCCGACGCCCGGCGTCAGGTGCATCGTCGAGAGCATGTCCGCGAGCTGGTTCTCGCCGCGGGCGCGGAGGCCGGCGACGATCTGCTCCTGGCTGACGCCCTGGGGCAGGTTCTTGCTGATGACCCCCTGGAAGATGTCGTTCGTCGCGTTGCCGAGGATCTTCGGGCCGAGGATCGCGAAGCCGACGCTGACGAACGCGAGGATGACGACGAGGGCGATGAGCGTACGCTCGGGTCGGAGACGGCCGACGAGGCGCCGGAACGAGGCGCCGAAGTCGCGAGCCTTCTCTCCGGTCGGCATCATCATGCCCATCGGTCCGCGCCTTGGACCGCCCGGGCCGCCTGGGCCGCCACCCATCCCGGGGCCGCCGGGGCGCATGCCGCCGCCGATCGGAGGGCCGCCGCTGCCGGGGCGCACGCCGCCCGTCTGGGGGGCACCGGCCGGCCGGTCGCCGTTGCCGCCGCTCACCGGTACACCGCCGGGTCGCCCGCTCATGCGACGGCCTCCGCCTCGGTGAGCTGCGAGTAGACGATCTCCTGGTAGGTCTCGTTGCCGGCGAGGAGCTCGGCGTGCGTGCCCTCACCGACGATCCGTCCGGCGTCCATGACGAGGATGCGGTCGGCATTCATGATCGTGCCCACCCGCTGGGCCACGATGATCCGGGTCGCCCACCCGAGCTCCCGGTCGAGCGCGGCGCGCAGGCGCGCGTCGGTCCCGAAGTCGACCGCCGAGAACGTGTCGTCGAAGACGTAGATCGGCGCCTTCTTGACGAGCGCCCGGGCGATCGCCAGCCGCTGCCGCTGGCCGCCCGAGACGTTCGTCCCGCCCTGGGTGATCGGCGCCTCGAGGCCGCCCTCCATCTCCTCGACGAAGTCGCGCGCCTGGGCGATCTCGAGCGCCCGCCACAGCTCTTCATCAGTTGCGTCCTCGTCGCCGTAGCGGAGGTTGTCGGCAACGGTGCCGCTGAACAGGAACGCCTTCTGCGGCACGAGGCCGATCCGTCGCCAGAGGTCAGACCGGTCGACCTCCCGGACGTCCATTTCGTCGACGAGCACGGCACCGCCGGTGACGTCGTACAGGCGGGGGATGAGGTTGACGAGGGTCGACTTGCCGGCGCCCGTGCTGCCGACGATGGCCACCGTCTCGCCCGGCCGCGCCGTGAACGAGAGGTCGTGCAGGACAGGATCCTCGGCACCCGGGTAACGGAACTCGACGTCGCGGAAGTCGACGCGACCGCCGACCCGGCCGTCGCTGGCGCCTGCGATCGCGGGCATCGGGCGCGGCTGTTCGGGATCGCGCACGAGCGGCTCGGTGTCGAGCACCTCCTGGATCCGCCCGGCCGACACCGCGGCGCGCGGCACGAACACGAACATGAACACGGCCATGAGCATCGAGAACATGATCTGCAGGAGGTACTGCAGGAAGGCGGTGAGGTTGCCGATCGGCATCTGGCCGCTGTCGACGCGCATCGCCCCGAACCACATGACCGCGACGGTCGAGAGGTTGAGGATCCCGGTCATCACCGGGATCGTGAGCGCGAAGAGGCGGTTCACCCGGATCGAGGTATCGAAGAGGTCGAGGCTGGCCTCGTCGAAGCGCTCTTCCTCGTCGCGTGTGCGCACGAACGCGCGGATGACGCGCACGCCGGAGAGGGTCTCCCGCATGACCTGGTTGATGCGGTCGAGCTTGACCTGCATGGCCCGGAACAGCGGGATCGCCCGATACATGATGATGCCGATGAACACCGCCATGATCGGCAGGACGACGACGAGGAGGCCGGACAAGGGCACGTCCTGGCGGATGGCCAGGATGATCCCGCCGATGATGAGGATCGGCGCGGTGATGATCAGCGTGAGGGTCATGAACACGACCATCTGGACCTGCTGGACGTCGTTCGTGTTCCGGGTGATGAGGGACGCCGGGCCGAACTGGTTGACCTCGACCTGGCCGAAGCTCTCGACCTTGCGGAAGATCGCGCTCCTCACGTCGCGTCCGAAGCCCATCGCGGTCCTCGCGCCCAGGTAGACGGCGATGATGGACGCGACGCCGAGGACGAGCGTGACCACGAGCATGAAGCCGCCGGTCCGCAGGATGAAGTCGTTGTCGCCCTTGGCGACCCCGTCGTTGATGATGTCGCCGTTGAGGGTCGGCAGGTAGAGGTTGCCGATCGACTGGACGAGCAACAGCCCAAGGACGATGAGGATCTGGGTCGAGTAGGGGCGGAGGTAGGTCCGGAGGAGGCGGATCAACGTTCAGCAGCCTCCGTGGTCGCGGCCTGCGCTTCACCGGCCTTCTTCGCCAGGTGCCTGGCCCGGACGGCCCGCAGCGCCCGATGCCCCTCGAGGAGGCCCGTGAGCTCGTCGATCGACAGGTCCTGGAGGAGGTTCGTGAGGCCCTCGCGGCGATGCTCGTCGATGTTCCTGAAGACCTGCCCGGCCTCCGCGGTCGGGTGCACGAGCACGACGCGCCGGTCCTCTTCGTCATGCCGCCGCT
>VBHW01000186.1 GCA_005881055.1 Chloroflexota bacterium | reverse complement strand
TTGGTCGGGGCGAGAGGATTTGAACCTCCGACCTCATCGTCCCGAACGATGCGCGCTACCAAGCTGCGCCACGCCCCGACCGAGGGTGCCCGTTGAACAGGGCTGTTGGATGATAGCGCACGGCGGGTTAACGACCCTCGGCGGCGCCCGGCAGGCAAACAGCACACGAGGTTTCGTCGACCTGGCATGGCGCCGGACGTCGCTCGAGTATTCGGCATCCGCCAGCGGGAGGAGCATCCATGCCAGAACGAGGATCGATGCACTGGGAGCGGTCGAGCCCGGAGCTCACGGCTCGGTTCCAGGCCTTCACTGCGACGATCGACGGCTTGACCCAGCGCAAGATGTTCGGCGAGACGGCTGGCTTCGTGAACGGCAACATGGTCACCGGCCTGCACAACGGGAACTGGTTCGTCCGCCTGCCCGAGGAGCAGCAGGCCGAGCTGCGGGCGTTGCCGGGTTCGGGCGCGTTCGAGCCGATGGCCGGCCGGCCGATGCGTGGCTACGTCGTGTTGCCACCCCACATCGTGGCCGACGATGCCGCCCTGCGGCCCTGGATCGAGCGCGCGGTCGCCTTCGGTCGGAGCCTGCCAGCGAAGGGCTGACGCCTGCGCTTGCAGACGCGTGGCTTAGTGGCCGTCGAGCCCGGCTTCGTGGGCCGCGTTCTCGCGGGCTCGCTGCTCGGCGTGGATCGGGAGGGTCGTCAAGGCGGCCGCGACGAACGTCGCCGCCATGAGGCCGAACGCGATCGGCACGCCGGTCGGAGCGCCCGCCGCATCGATGATCACGCCGTACAGGGCCGTCCACAGTGAGCCGACACCGAACGCGAGCGTGAAGTACGCCGCGAACGAGGCATCGCGGATCGACGGCGGCGCGATATCCGCCAGCAGGGCCTGGAGCTGCGGGCTCTCGGCGAAGCTGAACAGGCCCATGATCGCGATCCCGACCCATAGGCCGATGAGGCTGGAGCCGGCGAGCATGAACGCGACGAACCCGACCGCGCCGCCGAGGTACACGCCGACGATGAGCGGCTTGCGGCCGAGCCGGTCCGAGAGCCAGCCAGCGACGAGCGGCATCGGCACCGAGAACACGATGAGCACGCCGTACATCAGGCCGGTCGTCGCGTCGTCGAGGCCGATGACCTTCGTCAGGTAGATCAGCGCGAAGAGGTTGACGACCCCAAGGCCCCGGCCGCCGCCGCCGAGGACCGACGTGAGGTAGAGCCAGAGGATGTCGCGGTCCCGCGCGATCACGCGGAACGCGTTGCGCACGCTCCCGTAGGCGAGGGCGGCGGTCCGGTCAGTGCCTGTCTCGCGGACGAGGAGGAGGATCCCGAGGGCGATGACGATCGCCGGGATTCCGAATACGACCGACGCCCCGCGCCATCCGACGAGGGCGATCGTCGGCGCGCCGAGGACGGCGACCACAACCGTCCCGACGTTCCCGCCGGCGATGTGGGCACTGATCGCGAAGCCGCGCCGTTCGGTCGGGAACTGCTCGGCGAGCAGGCCGTTACCGACGGGATGTTGTGGTGAGCCGCCGATCCGCGAGAGGACGTTCGGGATCGCGAAGCCGGTGAACGATCCGGCGAGGGCCTGGGCGGCGAACCCGCCGCCGAACAGGATCCCGCCACCGGCCAGCAGCCGCTTACGCGAGATGTACCGGGTGAGCGACGCGTAGCTCAGCTGGACGGCGCCCGACGCGAACGCCCCGGCCGCCGCGAGGATCGCGACCGAGCCCTCGGTGACGTGGAACTCGTCGATGATCCGCAGGAAGATGAGCGGCAACAGCACCGCCTGCGCGTGGTTGACCGCGTGGGCAATCGACAGGAGCCAGAGGGTGCGGGCAGGCTGGACGTCGATCTCGGTGCCTGAGGCGGTCATCGCGCCGAATCATGCCAAACCGTTGGCTTAGTCGACTGGGCCATCCAGCAACGCCCAGCACGGGCGATGTACCCTCCCACTTGCGCGCGCTCCCACTGGCGCCGCCGGACGCAGGAGGCAGTAGACCGTGGGCGACTTCGAACTCTCCGGCGGCACCCAGCCATCCGACACGGCACGCGACCCGGACCTCGGTGGACCCGACGATCCGATCCGCGACGCACAGGAGCAGGACGACAGCACGAAGGCGACGGCAGGCGTCACGCTGCCCGGAGGCGCGAAGGTCGAGGTCTCGACCGACGGGGATGAGCACGGGGCGACGCTGACGATCCCCTTCGGCCAGGGAGCGCAGAAGGTCGTCGACACCACGCCGTCGGTCGTCAATCCCGACGCTCCGCCGGATGCCGGCGCCTGCATCGGCGAGGACGGCCAGTCGTACCCGGACGGCTGGGTGATCTACAAGGACAACGTGGCCGTGTCGCGGTGTGTCCGCGGCTTCTGGATGCCGGCCGAGCCGGATGCCGCCTCCCAGCCCGGCGACTATCCGATCCCGGCCGACTCGACGGATGCCGGCGTGGCGGTCGCGTCCGACGGCTGGCCGGACCCCTCGACGGGCTCCGGTTCCGAGCCCGACCCGTTCGCCTGACGCCGGCGACCCTCGCGCCACCGGAACCACCGCGCGTCCCATGCGTCATCGGCCATTCAGGGCCGCCAAGCGATCAGCCTCGTAGCCTTCGCGTCCGTCCAGCACAGGCCGTCCCGGCCTGGAACCGCCGTCGCCGGATCAGTCAACGCCCGCAACCACTCGCTCGAACGGGCCGGGAACCGCGCCTCGAAGACCGGCCTGAAGTCGGCGAGGATTGTCCGATTGCGCTGCGTCCCGCGGACAACCCACAGGCCGCGGACGATCCAGCCTGCCGAGCCTGTGCCAACGGGTGCGAGCCGCCGGGCCAGCGTCGAGACCTTGCCTTCGAGGCTGCGCATTGCCGCGCCGACATCCGTCAGGAGATCCCATACCTCCACCGCGATGGCCTCCCGTTGGACGGGCCGCAGGAGCACGACGTCGATGGCCCTCGATCGCAGGGTCGCGTCGTCAATCGTGAACTCAGGGTGCGCCTGCCAGGCGCCGCGCGCCGCGACCTCGATGACGAGTCGTTGGCGGCGGAGATGCTCGACGTCCCGGGGCGGGTCAGCTCCGGGCACGTGTTCGAGGAACGCCGCGAGCTGCTCTCCAAGGGCCGCGGCGACGATCGCCCAGGTCTCGATCGACGTGTCCCGTCCCTGGCCACGCTCGAGATGGCTGACGAACGACTGCGACAAGCGGGCGCGCTCAGCGACGTCTGCCTGCCGAAGTCCCGCTCGCATCCGGCTGTCGCGAAGGCTGATCCCGAGGCGCCCGGCAAGGAATCGCGCCCGGGCGTGACCTGCGGCCACCGTTCCGCCGGCGCGCCGGGCTCGGCTGAAGCTACCCACGGCCGTACTGGCGAAGGTCGTTCGAAATGAGGGCGCCGAGATCGCCGCACACGTCGCCGCGCATAGTCCGAGCATGATTACGAGGCTGGGTTCACTCGCGCATGGCCGGACCTCACCTCGGGCTTCGTGCAGGGAGCAAGCAATCCCCGGATCGTAAACGGGCCCGCGTAGCGATGCTCGGAAGCTGCTCAAGCCCCGAAGGCTCCGTCCATATTCCGAGCAAGATTACGGATCGGACTTCACGCCCAATTTCGACGTTGCCCGGCAGGCGGTGGAGCGTCAGGGTGAGCTGCGGCGGTCAGATCGTGCGGGAACGATGGAATTCGACCAGGCCGTGGGCTTGGTCATGTCCGCAGTAGCCCATCCATAGCATTGCTCGTAATACGCGAGGGCTTGCCGGACAGAGGACGCGCGGACGCGCGGGGCGCGCGCCCTCGGCGGGATGGAAAGCGGCGCGGTGGTCGGGGACACCACCGCGCCGCTCGGGTTCTGCCAGCGGACAGAACGTGGCGATCGTTCAGGGGCAGGCCAGAGGCAGCAGAGGCAGAAGACGCAAGCCAGAGGCGACCTCTAGAACGTGTCGAGGTACCGGTCGACCTCCCACTGCGAGACCTGCGTCCGGTAGTCGTCCCACTCGGCCTCCTTCGCCTCGACGAAGTGGCCGTACACGTGGTCGCCGAGGGCCTCCCGGATGACCGAGTCCTTCTCGAGCTCGACGAGCGCCTCGCCGAGCGTGCCTGGCAGCTCCTTGATCCCCTTGGCCGCGATCTGCGACGCGTCCATCTCGAAGAGGCTCTCCTCGACCGGCTCGGACAGCTCGAGCCCGCGCTCCACGCCGTCCAGGCCCGCCGCGATCATCGCGGCGAACGCGAGGTACGTGTTCGACGACGGGTCGGGGCAGCGCACCTCGACGCGCGTCCCCTCGACCGAGCGTCCGGGCGAGACCTTCGGCACCCGGATGAGCGCCGAGCGGTTGACCCGGCCCCACGTCAGGTACGTCGGCGCCTCGTAGCCCGGCACGAGCCGCTTGTACGAGTTCACGGTCGGGGCGAGGATCGCGATCATGCCCCGTGCATGGGCGAGGATCCCGGCCATGTACGAGCGCGCGACGTCCGAGAGGCCGTACTTCGAGTCGCTGTCGGCGAACGCATTCCGCTCCTCAGCGATGGAGAACAGGCTCTGGTGCGTGTGCATGCCCGAGCCGTTGATCCCATGGATCGGCTTGGGCATGAACGTCGCGTAGAGGCCGTGCTGCTGGGCAATCGCCTTGAGCGTGTACTTGAACGTGATCGCATTGTCGGCCGTGCGGAGTGCGTCGCTGTACTCGAAGTCGATCTCGTGCTGGCCGGCGGCGACCTCGTGGTGGGCG
>VBHW01000185.1 GCA_005881055.1 Chloroflexota bacterium | reverse complement strand
GGGCGAGCTGGGCATCCTGCCCCACCATGCGCCGCTCCTCGCGACCCTCGGCGCCGGCGAGCTGCGCATCCGCAAGGGTGGCGCCGAGGAGTCGTTCGCGGTGTTCGGCGGCTTCGTCCAGGTCCGCCCGGACAAGGTCGTCGTCATGGCGGAGACCGCGGACCTCGCGGCGGAGATCGACATCGAGCGCGCCCGCGAGGCGCGACGGGAGGCAGAGCGGGCCCTCGAGAGCGGTTACCACGAGGGCTCCGATCTCGCCGCAGCGCGAGCGGCGCTCCAGCAGGCCCTCCTGCGAATCCGGGTGGCGGAACGTCGACACCGTGAGGGCCCGCGTCGGCATGGTTGAGTCGACGCGGTCTCACCGAGGCGCGAGGCGGAGCCCCGCGACGCCATTGTTCCGAGGCTATCGCGGCTGAGGCGGCCGCGCCCCGGACAGGATCCATGTCAGACGACCGACCGTTCCAGTGGGAGTTCCGGCCCGAGCCGGTGCCGCCCGAGACACTGACCGTCGAGGGCGGCACGCCGCTGCGCGGGACCGTGCCCGTGAGCGGGGCGAAGAATGCCGCGCTCAAGCTCCTGGCCGCGGCGACGCTCACCGGCGAGCGCTGCCGCTTCACGAACGTCCCGGAGATCGACGACGTCCGGGTCATGGCCGACACGCTGCGAGACCTCGGGGTCGTCGTCGACCATCCCGCCTCGAACGTCTACGAGGTGGCGTCGGGCGACGTGGAGTGGCTGTTCGTGCCGCTCGAGGCGGCCGCGAAGATGCGCGCGAGCTTCATCCTCCTCGGGCCGCTCCTCGCCCGGTTCGGGCGGGTCATCATCAGCAACCCCGGCGGCGACCGGATCGGCCGGCGGCCGGTCAACCTCCACGTCGACGCGATGCGCGCGCTGAGCGCCGAGATCGAGTACCGCAACGGCTACTACTTCGCGCGGTCGCCGGGCCGACTGCGCGGCTCCGAGGTGCGGTTCCCGTTCGTCTCGGTCATGGGCACCGAGAACGCGATGCTCGCGGCCACCCTCGCGGAGGGCCACACGGTCATCCGACCGGCCGCCCGCGAGCCCGAGGTCGACGACCTCATCGCGTTCCTCCAGAGGATGGGCGCCGAGGTCGAGCGGACGTATCCCGACACGATCGAGGTCGAGGGCCGCAAGCGCCTGCGCGGCGCCGACCACCACGTCATCCCCGACCGGATCGAGGCCGGCACGTTCGTCGTGGCGGCCGCGGTCACCGGCGGCGACGTCACGCTGCGCGGCGCGCCGTGCGACCACCTCGAGGCGTTCCTCGACGTCCTCCGCCGGGCAGGAGTGGGCGTCGAGTGCCGCGGCGACACGATCGAGGTACACGGTGACGCCCTCCGGGACGGCGGCTATCGCTCCGTGAACGTGACGACCGCGCCGTATCCCGGCTTCGCGACGGACCTCCAGCCACCGACGTGCGTCCTGCTCACCCAGGCGACCGGGACGAGCCGGGTCCACGAGGCGATCTTCGAGGACCGCCTCGAGTTCCTCGGCGAGCTCCGGCGCATGGGTGCCGACGTCACGCTCGAGGACCCCCACCATGCGGCCATCGTGGGCCCGCGCCCGCTCCACGGGGCCGAGGTGGAGGTCGGCGACCTCCGCGCGGGCGCCTCGATGATCCTCGCCGCCCTCGCTGCCGACGGGCGGACGCGGATCCACGGCTCGCACCACATCAACCGAGGGTATGAGAACATCGAACGCAAGTTCCTCGACCTCGGCGCGAGGATCGAGCGCGTCATCGACCCCTCGCCCGGTGAGCCGAACGCCCACGGCACAGCAGAAGGGAACGCAGTCACGACGTCATGAAGATCGGCATCGACCTCGGCACGGCCAACGTCCTCGTCTACGTCAAGGGCAAGGGCATCGTCATCCAGGAGCCCTCGGTCGTGGCGGTGAGCGACGACAACCGGATCGTGGCCGTCGGCCAAGAGGCCCGCGAGATGATCGGCCGGACGCCCGGCAACATCCAGGCCATCCGCCCGATGAAGGACGGCGTCATCGCCGACTACGTCATCACCGAGGCGATGCTGAAGTTCTTCATCGGCAAGGCGACGAAGGGCCGCGTCGGCCTCACACGTCCCGACGTGATGATCAGCGTGCCGGCCGGGGTGACGAGCGTCGAGAAGCGCGCCGTCCGCGACGCGGCCCTGAAGGCCGGGGCCAAGGAGGCATTCCTCATCGAGGAGCCGCTCGCCGCGGCGATCGGCGCGAACGTCCCCATCAGCGGGCCCTCCGGCAACATGGTCATCGACATCGGCGGCGGGACGAGCGAGATCGCGGTCATCGCCCTCGGGGGCATCGTCGTCTCGACGTCGCTGCGCGTCGGCGGCAACAAGTTCGACGAGTCGATCGCGACGTACATCCGCAAGAAGTACAACCTCATGGTCGGCGACCGGACCGCCGAGGACGTGAAGATCCAGATCGGCACGGCGCTCCCGCTCGAGCGCGAGCTCCAGATGGAGGTGCGTGGCCGCGACCTCATCGCCGGCCTGCCGCGGACGATCCCGATCACGAGCTCGGAGATCATGGAGGCGATCGAGGCGCCGCTCCAGCAGCTCGTCACCGCCGTGCGGAGCGTCCTCGAGCAGACGCCGCCCGAGCTGTCCTCGGACATCATCGACAAGGGCATGGTCATGTCCGGCGGCGGGGCGCTCCTGCGCAACGTCGACAAGCTCCTGACGCAGGTCACCGGCGTCCCCTGCCATGTCGCCGAGAACCCCCTCGACTGCGTTGCGCTCGGAACCGGCCTCGCCCTGGAGCACTTCGACTTCTTCCGGAAGAGCCTCGTCCAGGCCGTCTGAAACCTCGGGCCGATGGCGTCGCGGAGCTCCGCCTCGTCCCTCGGTGAGCGAGAACCATTGCAACGGGGAGGGTGCCGATTCGGAGCTTCGTCGATCTCCACTGCCACACGAACGCCAGTTTCGACAGCCTGGCTGCCCCGGAGGCGGTCGTCCGAGCGGCCGTCGCGCGCGGCCTGACGCATCTCGCGATCACCGACCACGACCGGATCGAGGGGGCCCTCCGCGCCCGCGATGCCGCCCCGGCCGGGCTGACCGTCCTCGTCGGCGAGGAGATCCGCACGGCGGACGGTGACCTCATCGCGGTCTTCCTCGAACGCGCCGTCCCGCCGGGGATGCCGGCGGACGAGACGATCGCGGCCGTGCGCGAGCAGGGCGGCCTCGTCGGGATCCCCCATCCATTCGACCGGTTCCGCGGCTCGCTCGGGCGCGGCCCCGACTCGGCGTCGGAGACCGGCATCGTCGCGGCGGCAGGCCTCGTCGACTGGGTCGAGACGTGGAACGCCCGAGCGTTCGGCCGAGCGAACGAGCTGGCGGCGTCCTTCGCCCTCGAGCACGGGCTGCCCGGCGTCGCCGTCTCCGACAGCCACGCGCCTCTCGAGGTGGCCGTCGCCTACACGGGCTTCCCCGGCGATCCGTCCGATGCCGATGAGCTGCTGGCCGCGCTGCCGGGCGCCGAGCTCGTGACCGGCCGGGCGTCGTACGTCGTGCGGCTCCTCGGCCCGTTCGCCAAGGCGGTCCAGCGCGCGCGGGGCAATGGCCGCGTGCCGTGGGCCCGCGACGAGGAGGTCGCGCCTGAGCGTGCAGCCGGACGGTCCGGGCGATGACGGGATCGAGCGGGACCGGGCCGCAGGACGGCGAGCCCGAGGGTCGGCGGGAGGGCGAACCCGACCCTCCGCAGGACCATCGACCGATGGCCGCCGGCCCCGGCGGTGACGTAGTGTCCGGCGACGTGACCGCCTACGACGCCGCGCTTCCCCCCGACGCGGCGATCTCCGCCGATCCGACCCTCTCCGCGGCCCCCCGCCTGGCCGACCGTGCCATCGCGCCCGTCGACGCCGACGAGGAAGGCGAGGTCACCGCGGATCAGCTCTCGCTCGGTCGCCGGCTCCGCCAGCCGCNNNTCGTCATCCTCATCCTGCTCGTCCGCGCGCTGCCGGGCTTCGACCTCGCGGCACTGCCGGGCCTCGTCGGACGGGCGAACCCGGTCCTCCTGCTCGCGGCGTTCGCGATCTACTACGTGGGATTCCCGCTGCGTGGCGTGCGCTGGACGCTCCTCCTGCGCGGGACCGGCTATGCGATCAGGCCGCGCGACGCCACGGAGATCATCTTCATCAGCTGGCTCGTCAACTGCCTCGTCCCGGCCAAGCTCGGCGACGTGTATCGCGCCTACCTGCTGAAGATCAACGCGCGCGTGTCGCTCAGCCGGACGTTCGGGACGGTCTTCATCGAGCGGATCCTCGACCTGTTCGCCATCACGGTCCTCGGGCTGGGCGCGGGGTTCTGGAGCTTCCGGACAGGTCTGCCCGGGCAGATCCAGGTCGTCGTCGCCATCGGCGTGGCCGTCGTCGTCATCCTTGCCGCCGGGCTCCTCACGATGCGCAACTTCGGCCGGCGGATCCTCGTCCGCCTGCCGCTGCCCCACGGTGTCGTCGAGCTGTACGACAAGTTCGAGAACGGCGTATTCGGTGCGGTCGGGTTGCGGCACCTCCCGCCGCTCGTCGTGATCACCGGCCTCATCTGGACCACCGAGGCGCTGCGCCTGTTCCTCGTCGTCGAGGCCCTCGGCATCCCGGGCGTCCACCTCGGGATCAGCGGGTCGTTCTTCGTCGCCCTCATCGGCTCGCTCCTCACCGCGGTGCCGCTCAGCCCGGCCGGCCTCGGCATCGTCGAGCTCGGCGTCGTCGGCGTCATGACCGCCGCGTACGGGCTGCCGGTCGAGGTGGCGACGACGATCGCGCTCGTCGACCGGTCGATCAGCGTCCTGTCAATCATCGTGCTCGGCAGCATCGCGTACGTGCTTTCGCCGCTGCGCCGCGGTGCCGGGCTGCACGGCGCACGGGACCTGGAGCCCCTCCCGCCGACGTCGGCCTGACTGCCGAGGCATCCGGTCCCGCGTCCCGGTCGTATCCATCTGCGCGGGTCGCGTCGGGAGCGGGTGTCCGGGTCCGGTACACCCGGCACGGACGGCCCACTCGATCGAGCGCACCGCACGACCATCCTCCGCACCGCACCGCTCCGATCTCGGCTCCGAGTGGCGAGGGGGTCCGGTACCAACGGGTGATACAGGGCCCCGACCGCGGACCGGATAGTGCTTACAGAGCGGGACGGACCTCGACCGCGTCCATGGAGCGCCCATCCGCACGATGACCACGCAGAACGGCCGAGCGTTCAACGAATGGCTGCGAGCCCAGCTCAAGGCCAAGAAGATGTCCCAGCGGCAGCTCGCCCAGCAGTCCGGCGTCGACCACTCGACGATCTCGCGCCTCATCCGCGGAGACCGGATGCCCTCCCTTGGCACCGCGACGAAGCTCGCCCGCGGCCTTCGTGAGCTGCGCGACGACGCCGACACGCCGCAGTACCTCGGCCTCGTCTCCGCCGGTGCGACGAACCCGACCGCGCGCGTCGAGTACGCGCTACGGGCCGACGAGTCGCTGAGCGAGCCGCAGGTCCGCCAGATCATGGAGTACTACCTGGCCGTCCGGATGCGCCGGTTCGGCCGCGCCTTCCAGCCCTCCGAGAGCACCGACCGGCCGCCCGAGCGGCAGGCCATGCGGGGCGTCGGGGGCGGGCCCGTTGCGGCAGCTGTTGGCGCCAATGCCCGCCTGACGTCGTCCCGGCCGCTCGGCCGGACGACCGGCCGCACGCAGGGCCGTTACTAGCACATTCCAGGGCACGACCCGGTCGCCTCCACGTCCGGGTCTCGGGGACAGCGAACGCCGGCCTCCACGGGGCCGGCGTTCGTTATTCCGGGAGCGACAGGTCGGGGCCGTCGGCGCCCGTCAGCCGGCCGTCGGCGCCCGTCAGCCGGCGGTCGGCGCGCCCGGTCAGGGACCCGCCGCCAGGTAGACGGAGATCGTCCGTCCGGGCGCCGGGCGGAACCGATCGGCGAGCGCGAGCTCGGAGCCCGGACCGGCCGCGGCCACCGCGTCCTCCGCGGGGCCGCCGCAGTCCGCGACGAAGAGGTCGTCGCACAGGACGATGAGGGCACCGGGTGACGCCGCGTCGGGCAGGCCGGCGGGGAAAGAGCTGATCGACGCGCCGACACGCACCAGGGGATAGACGTAGGCGTCCGGCGCCTTGAAGGGCGGAAGGCTGACGATCCGCCCGCCCCGCCCGTCGACCAGGCCGGCGATCCGCCCGGCCGCGGCCAGCGCCGCCGGATAGCCCCCGTCGGGGGCCACGGACGGCGGCTGGTGCGTGACGTTCCACGCGACGAGCGCCGCCACGACCGCGACAGCTCCGAGCCGCCCGGGGACGCGTGCCCGGCCGACGAGGTGCCACAGGCCGGCCGCGCTGAACCCAACGCCGAGGACCACGAGCGGGTCGAGGAACGCGTGGTAGTGGTCGACCGGCAACGGCGTCACCGACGCGAGGCTCGACACGCCGAGCCCGAGCACGAGCCAGCTCCAGGCGATCGTCGCCGCGATCCAGCGGACGAGCGTGCGTTCCGGCGGCGTTGCCGCACGGACGCGCCACGCGACGAGGGCGAGCGCGCCGACGGCCGCGAAGACGCCCGCGGCGAGCGCAGCCGTGAGCAGGCCGGTGAGCGGCCAGGCCACGATCCGCAGCGAGACGAAGACGATGCGCAGCAGCGGATCCGGTGCCGTCGCCTGCCCGCCGCCGGCGAGGAAGGCGATCGCCGCCCGCGTCTCGTGGAAGCCGGTCTGCAGCTCGGACGCCACGAGCGGGACGTACGTCGCCGCGATGAGGAGCAGCCCACCCAGCCCCGCCGCGAGGACGCGCCTACGCTCCCCGCCCGTCCGCCGGCGCGCGTCCACGACGAGCCAGGCCCCGAGCGGCGGGAGGAGCGTCCAGCCGAGGACGTGGCATTGCATCGTGATCGCCTGGCCGGCGGCCGCGACGATCCACCAGCGGGCACGTCCCGTCGACCAGGCGTGCCACGCGGCGGCGACCGCCAGTGCGCTCGAGAACGCGATGAGGTTCGGGTTCCAGATGAATGTCGACTCGTCGACGGCCGAGCCCGACACGGCGATGACGATCCCTGCCGCGACCCCAGCCGCCGGACCGGCCAGGCGGCGCGCGAGCCCCGCGACGAGCGCGACCGCCGTCACGCCGAGCAGCGCGATCTCGGCGACGACCGCCGACGGGTCCCCGCCGCCGAGGAACGCCGCCGGCGCGAGGAGGTAGTAGTACAGCGCGCCATGGTGGAAGTCGCCGATCGACGTCGGCGGGCCGAGGAGGGGCAGCCGGCCGTCGGCCACGAGCGCGCGCAGGACGAGCATATCGTGACCCTGGTCGGTGTCCCACGTGCCCCGTGCGAGCAGATCGTGCACCAGCGTCACGGGCCAGGCCCAGCGCCCGGTCGCTCCGGGCGGCAGCCACGTGGCGGCGCGCAACCTCAGCCCGCCGCGGCCTTGGAGCCGATCCGGGAGCGGGTTCCGCGGACCTTCGTCGCGCCTCGCGGCAACGCCGTGAGCCGTCGGCCGGCCGCGATCGCGTACGCCCGCGCGACGTTGATCGCGTCGTAGCCCTCCTCCATGCCGGGCGTCTCGAGGTAGTACGTGACGCCGGCGAGCCGCGGGTCGGTGAGCAGCCGCTGCAGCGCGGGCACCCCGATGAGCCCCGCGCCGAGGTGCTCATGGCGGTCCATCCGGCCCCCGAACGGCGCCTTCGAGTCGTTCAGGTGGATCATCGCGAGCCGGTCCCGGCCGATCCGTGCCTCGAGCGCCGTCAGGAAGCCGTCGACGGCCTCCGGGTCGCCGATCGGGACACCAGCCGCCCAGAGATGGGCGATGTCGAGGCAGAGGCGGATCCGATCGGCATCTGCGCCGTGTGCCGCGATCGCCTCGAGGACGGCCTCGAGCTCGTCGATCGAGACGCCGATGCCGCCACCGCCGCCCGCCGAGTTCTCGAGGACGAGGAACGCAGCGTCGGCGCCGGAGTCGACCTCCGCGAGGACGCTCGCCACCCCGCGCCCGAAGCGCTCGAGCCCACCATCCAGGCCTGTCCCCTTGTGGGAGCCGATGTGGACGTTGACGAACCGCGCGTCGTAGCCGGGTGCCGCCCGGAGCTCGCTCGCGAGGACCTCGATCGATCGCGCGCGGAACTCGTCCTCCGGGCCCGCGAGGTTGACGAGATACGAGGCGTGGATCGCGATCGGCCCGATGTCGAGGGTGCGAGCACGATCCCGGAAGGCCGGGAGCTCGGCCGCGGGCTCCGCGCGCCGCCGCCACGCGGTCGGGTTGTCCGCGAACACCTGGAGGGCGCGAGCGCCGATCGTGTGAGCGCGCTCGACGGCCGCGACCATGCCAGCGGCCAGCGGCAGATGGGCGCCGACGCGTCGACCGTCGGGCAGGGAAGGGGGCATCGGCCGCATCGTACCCCAGCACGGCCTGATTTGACAGTCATCAAATCAGAAACGACACTTGGCGCATGGATCCCGAGCTCCTCGCGACCCTCAAGGCCCTGTCCGACGCCTCCCGGCTGCGGATCGTCGGCCTGCTCGCGAGTCGACCGTACGCGGTCGAGGAGCTGGCGGACGACCTCGACCTCGCGCCCGGGACCGTCGTACACCATCTCAAGCGCCTGCGCGCCGCCGGCCTCGTCGACGCTCGTCCGCGGCGGCCCTACGTCGAGTACTCCCTGCGCGTCGATCGCCTCCACGCGGTTGGGCGGATGCTCCACGAGATGGAGCGCGCCACGGAGGATCGGGCAAGCCTGCCCGGCCCCGACGGTGAGACCCTGCCGGCCTTCGAGGCCAAGGTGCTCCGGGCGTTCATCGTCGACGGCCGCCTCGTGTAGATCCCGGCGCCGGAGAAGAAGCGCCTCGTCGTCCTCGCCTACCTGCGCGACCGATGCTTCACCGAGCATCGGGCGTACCCGGAGAAGGAGGTCAACCAGCGCCTCGCGCTGTTCCACCCGGACGTCGCGGCGCTCCGGCGCTACCTCGTGGACACGAAGCTCATGACCCGCGCCGCCGGGGAGTACCGCCGCGCCTGAGTGCCGTCGCGCCTGAGCGCCCCGCGCCTCAGCGGCGGCTGAGGACGCGCTGGATCAGCGAACGCGGGCGCCCCGGCCGCGAGCTCCATTGTCACCCGAGCGCGAGCGCCCGCCCTCCCGTGGGGGCCGGCCCTGCCCGGACGCCGTGTACTCGCCGCCGACGATCGGCTCGATGAGGCCGAAGTCCCCGCCGTTCCGCCGGTAGAGGACCGCGAGCCGCTCGGTCTCCGCGTTGACGAAGATGAAGAAGCTGTGGCCCAGCTCCTCCATCTCGGAGAGCGCGTCCTCCTCGAACATCGGCTCGATCGCGAAGCGCTTCGTCTTCACGATGCGCGGCTCCCGACGCGGCTCGGCGGTGCCGTCGGCGATCCGCCGGAGGAGTTGCTTCTCCTCGATCGGCCTGGCGCGGAGTCGGGGCTTCTGCTTGTAGTCGACCGCACGGCGCTCGACCTTGTCGACGGCGGTATCGAGGCCCGCCTGGAACGATGGGCCGGCGGCATGCCCGCGCAGCGTCGATCCATCGATGACGAGCGTGACGTCGACGATGTGGGAATCGGCAGCGCTGCGGTGCTGCTCGACCGACAGCTCGACGATGGCGTCGCTCCGGTCGTCGAGGAGGCGCTCGAGCCGGGCGAGCTTGCGCTCCGCGTACCGACGGACCCGCTCGGGGACCTCGAGGTTCTTGCCCTTGACGATCGTCCGCATCGAGGCACCTCCCGTCGAGCGCGGCCGCGGTCCCCGTCCGGGCGAGACGGGCTGGGCATCGGCTGGTCCGAGCGACCGCGGAGGTCGAGCAGGTTCGGGTCGAGTATAGCCCTCGAGGGCTCCCGGACCCGCCTCCCCCGGCGGCCCAGGGTCGGCACGCGAACCGCGAGTCGACGTCAGCGTTCGCGGGCGACGGCCAGCCCCGAGACCCCGAGCGCCCCGGCCGCGAAGAGCGCCTCGGCGCACGCAGCGAGCGTCGCGCCCGTCGTCACCACGTCGTCGACGAGGACGATCCAGCGGCCCTCGATCGCGCGACGGTCGATCCGTCCGGCGAGCCGGAACGCGCCGGCGACGTTCGCCGCTCGACGGTCGCGGCCCAGCTCGAACTGGGCCACCGTCGAGCGGGCACGCTCGAGGGCGGCGACGCGCGGGAGGCGGAGGGTCCGGGCGACGACGATCGCGAGCGCCTCCGCCTGGTCGTACCCGCGGTCGCGAGCTCGGGCCACGTGGACCGGCACGTGGGCGACGAGGTCGCCGCCCGCGGCGGTCGCCCGCCAGCGCTCAGCCACGGCCCGGCCGAGCGGCTCGGCCAGTCTCCGCTCGCCGGCGTACTTCAGGTCGTGCAACGCCCGCCGGACCGTCCCGCTGAACGGCGCACACCATTCGAGCTGGAGGAGCGGTTCCGGGACGTCTGACGGAAGCCCGAGCGGGATGCCCCGCGGCACGGACGATCTGGCGGCCAGGGCCGGGAGGCACGCGTTGCACAGGGCTGCGCCCTCACGGCCGCATCCGCTGCAGGCCGCGGGCAGGGCGAGGTCGAGCAACCACCCGCCCGCGCGCCGCCAGGCAGGCCTCGAGCAGTCGCGGATCATGGAGCCAGATTCGCAGGGGTGGCTCAACCGTGGCTCAACGGTGGCTCAACGGTGGCTCATCTGACCCTGGGGCTTGGGGATCGTGGCTCCCCTCGGGCGCCCCTGATGCAGCCGAGGGCCGTCCTGAGTGTTCGCTAGTCGATCGCCTCCAGGCGGACGAGGTCGCCGAGCCGGGTGCCCGAGTCGTCGATCGCCCCGACCGGCAGCTCGACGACGCCGTGCGCGCCCCGGACGTACCAGACGACGCCCCACCACGGGCGCAGGGCCCGGCG
>VBHW01000184.1 GCA_005881055.1 Chloroflexota bacterium | reverse complement strand
GCCGTGACGCCGCCGCCCATCGCCTCGACGAGGCCGCGTGCCACGCTGAGCCCGATCCCGAGGCCGGTGCGGCTCCCGCCGCGCGACTCGGAGCGCCGGAAGAACTTCTCGAAGAGACGCGCCAGCTCGGCGTCGGGGACGCCCGGCCCGGCGTCCTCGATGAGGAGCTCGACCACCTTCTCGACCCCCTGTTCGACTCCCTGCCCGTTCGGTGCGAGCGCGGCCGTGATCCTGATCGGAGAGTCGGCGCCGGCGTAACGCACGCTGTTCTCGAGGACGTTGCCGATCGCCTGGTCGAGGAACACCGCGTCGACGAGCACCGGCGGCAGGCTCGGCGGGACGTCGATCGATACCGGGTGTCCGGAGAGCAGGACCTCACGGCGCTCGATCGCGCCTCCGACGAGGTCCCCGAGCTCGTGCACCTCCAGCTCCGAGCGGATCGCACCGCCTTCGATCCGGCTGAGGTCGAGGATGTTCCTGACGATGCCGGCCAGGCGGCTTGCCTCCTCGTCGATCGCCTCCGCGGCCTTGCGGATCGCCGCAGGTTCCGGGTGGACGGCATCGTCGACGAGGCCGCCGGCGAGGGCGCGGATCGTGGCCAGCGGCGTCCGGAGGTCGTGGGAGACCGAGTCGAGCAGCGCCGACTTCAGCGCGTCGCTCCGACGGGCGACCTCGGCGCCCGTTGCCTGGCCGGCGAGCTCCTCGCGACGGAGGGCAAGGCCGAGCTGGTCGGCGGCCAGAGAGACGATCCGTGTGGTGGACCGATCGGGCAGCCCGGCGGCGCGGTCTCGGGCGGCCCAGACGGAGCCTACGGTTCGGCCCAGCGACTCGACGACCGCTCGGAAATAGGCCACGTCGCCGGAGGCGTCACTGCTTTCGCGCCTGGGGCGTGCCGCGGTCGGTCGCCGCCCTCCCTCGCCGTGGGTCTTCACCCATTCGGCGGGCTCGTCGCCGGGCCGCCGGTGGAGGACCCAGGCGACCGGGGTATCCGGCCGGGGCGCGTCGCCGGCCGAATCGGCGATGACGCGCTCCTGGCCCGGGCCTGCGCCGATCGCGATCCACACGCGCTGCGCGTCGGTCGCGGCCCGGAGCCGGGCGACGATCTCCTGCGCCGCCTCGGCGATCGACGCCGATGTGGCCAGCGAGCGGCTGATCGCGAAGAGGGTCTGGGCCTCGATGGCCCGCTGCTCGGCCTCCTTCGATCGCCCCCGCTGGACGGCGGCCAGGCGGCCGACGACCACCGCGACGAGGAAGAAGAGGACGAGGCTCAGCCACTCCTGCGGGTCGGACATGGCAAGCGTGAACTGGGGCACCGTGAGGAGGAAGTCGTAGACGAGGAGCGCAGCAACCGACGCCACCACCGCGGGCCACATGCCGTAGAGGCCCGCCACCGCGACGACCGCGGGCAGGTAGACGATGGATGCGTCCGCGAGGCCGACGTAGCGCTCGAGCACTGCCGCCAGGGCAGTGGCTCCCGCGATGCTCGCGCCCCCGACCACGACCGGGCCCCACGAGAGGCGGCGCCGGAAGTCCGGCGCGAACGCGGCCATGACTCGATCCTACTACTGCGGGCTCACGCTATCGTTGAGGTGTGACGGACGCCGGCCCGGCCAGGGACGCCCTCCACCGCGTCGTCATCGTCGGCGGCGGGTTCGGCGGCCTGTACGCCGCACGGGAGCTCGGCCGCGATCGACGGATCGACCTGACGCTCGTGGACCGGCGCAACTTCCACCTCTTCCAGCCGCTCCTCTACCAGGTGGCGACGGGCGCGCTCTCGCCGGGCGAGATCGCCCAGCCACTGCGATCGATCCTGCGGCGCCAGGCGCGGACGTCGGTCATCCTCGGCGAGGCCACCGGGCTCGACGTGGCGCGCCGCGAGGTGCTCCTCTCGGACGGCGGGCCGATCCCGTACGACAGCCTCGTCGTCTCGACGGGCGCACGGCATGCGTACTTCGGACACGACGCATGGGCGCCGTTCGCGCCCGGTCTCAAGACCGTCGAGGACGCGATCGAGATCCGGCGGCGGATCCTCATCGCGTTCGAGGCCGCGGAACGGGAAGCCGATCCGGCCGTGCGCGAGGCGTGGATGACGTTCGCCATCGTCGGCGCCGGCCCGACCGGCGTGGAGCTGGCCGGCGCGATCGGCGAGATCGCGCACGACACGCTCAGGCGCGACTTCCGCTCGATCCATCCGGAGGACGCCCGGATCGTTCTCGTCGAGCTCGCCGACCGGATCCTGGCGACCTTCCCGGAGGGCCTCGCGCGGAAGGCCGTCCGGTCGCTCGAGCGGCTCGGCGTCGCCGTTCGGACCAGCACGACCGTCGTCGGCATCGACGAGGCCGGGGTGGCCGCCCGGGTCGGCGATCGCGAGGAGCGCATTCCGACGCGCACGGTCCTCTGGGCGGCCGGCGTGCAGGCGACCTCGTTCGGCAGGGAGCTCGCAAAGGCGGCCGGTGTGGAGGCGGATCGTGCCGGCCGGATCACCGTCGCCGACGACCTCACGCTGCCCGACCATCCCGAGATCTTCGTCGTCGGCGACCTTGCGGTCATGCGCTGGAAGGGGGGTCGCGAGGTGCCGGGCGTTGCCCAGGGCGCGATCCAGTCCGGTCGGCAGGCGGCACGGAACATCCGGGCGCGCCTCGACGGCCGGGCGACGGAGCCCTTCCGCTACAAGGACAAGGGCAACCTCGCCACGATCGGCCGCGGGAAGGCGATCGCCGATCTCGGGCGCTTCCGGAGGTTCTCAGGCTTCCCTGCCTGGGTCCTCTGGCTCGGCGTCCACATCCTCTACCTCATCGGCTTCGCGAACCGCCTCGTCGTCCTCGTCCGCTGGGCGTGGAGCTTCGTCACACACGGGCGATCGACCCGCCTCATCACGGGCACGCCGCTCCTGCCGGAGATCCGTGAGCCGGAGCCGCCCGCGTAGGCGGCCTTGGAGCCGCTTGGCCTCGCAGGGTGGCCGACGCCCCTGCTCAGCCGACCTCGACCGGCGGCAAGGCGGCGAGGGCCGCCTCGTCCGGGGTGTACTCGTAGTCCTCGAGCGTGCCCACGAGGAACTTCTCGTAGGCCGCCAGATCGAAGTGCCCGTGGCCCGACAGGTTGAAGAGGATGACCCGCTTCTGGCCTGCCGCCCGGGCCGCCAGTGCCTCGTCCATCGCCACGCGGATCGCATGCGACGACTCGGGCGCCGGGAGGATGCCCTCGGCTCGCGCGAACGCCACCGCGGCGGCGAACGCGGCGCCCTGGTGGACGGCCTTCGCCTCGATGTCGCCGCGGTCCTTCAGCAGGCTCACGAGCGGCGACATGCCGTGGTACCGCAGGCCGCCCGCATGGATCGGCGCCGGGATGAAGTCGGAGCCGAGCGTGAACATCTTCACGAGCGGCGTCAGCTTGCCCGTGTCGCCGAAGTCATAGGCGTACACGCCGCGTGTCAGTGACGGCGCGGCCTCTGGCTCGACCGCGATGACCCGGTAGCGCCGGCCGCCCCGGAACGTCTGGCCGAGGAACGGGAACGTGAGGCCGGCGAAGTTCGATCCGCCGCCGGCGCATCCGATGATGATGTCGGGCTCCTCCCCGGCGAGGCCCATCTGCTCGATCGCCTCCTGGCCCACGACCGTCTGGTGGAGCAGGACGTGATTGAGGACCGAGCCGAGGCTGTACTTCGTGTCGTCGCGGGTGGCCGCGTCCTCGACCGCCTCGCTGATCGCGATGCCGAGGGAGCCCGGGCTGTCGGGGTGCTCGGCGAGGACCTTGCGCCCGTAGTTCGTCGTGTCGCTCGGGCTCGGGACGACCTCGGCGCCGTACGTCTCCATGAGGATCCGCCGGTACGGCTTCTGGTCGTAGCTGACGCGGACCATGTAGACCTTCATCTCGAGGCCGAAGAGCGCCGCCGCGAACGCGAGAGCGCTGCCCCACTGGCCGGCCCCCGTCTCCGTCGCGATCCGGCGGGTGCCTTCCTCCTTGTTGAAGAAGGCCTGCGCGATCGCGGTGTTGGGCTTGTGGCTGCCGGCCGGGCTCCCACCCTCGTACTTG
>VBHW01000435.1:2098-2524 GCA_005881055.1 Chloroflexota bacterium | reverse complement strand
GCGCACGAGGAAGCTCACCCGGTCCTGGCCGCGGAAGCGCTCGCCATCGTCGTCGTCGTAGCGATGCGCCATCGCCGTGATGTCCGCGAGGGCGTCGTCGCCTTCGTGGAGCAGGGTGGCCGTTCCCTTCAGGCCGACCCAGTGCTCCGGGTTGGCCCAGTCCTGCACGGCGATCGAGATCCGCGGATCGCGCAGGAGATTCGAGGGCCAGCGTCGTTCGCGCCGGCTGTTGATGACGAGGCCGTCGTCGACGAGGAGGTACCAGACGAACGCCTGGTGCGGGCCTCCGTCTGGCGAGATCGTCGAGACCGCGGCGTAGCGCACCTCGGCGAGGTACGCGCGGATGCCGGGCGAGAGGGCGGGGGAGACCGCGGGCGATCTGGCCGGCGCGGTCGGGGGCTGGGAGGGCATCGGCTGATGGTATGC
>VBHW01000435.1:1336-2060 GCA_005881055.1 Chloroflexota bacterium | reverse complement strand
AAGGCCCCTCGCCCGAAATTCCTTCGCCTACGGATGTTCCGCGGGCGAAAGAGTTCTGCCTGGGCGGAGACGTCCGGCTGACGCCCGGATCGGCCCGCCGGGAGCGAGCGACGCCATGGGCCGCGGTAGGGCCGGCTCGGAGGAGGGCCGACCGAGCAGGAAGCCCTGGCCCAGCTCGACGCCGAGGGACTTGAGCATCGCCAGCTCGCGGCGGGTCTCGATGCCCTCGGCGACCAGTCGAGCGCCGATCCGCCGGCCGAACGACACGAACGCCTCGACGAGCGCCTGCTTCGCGTCGCCCTTCTTGTCGCCGATGCCGTGGACGATCTCGCGATCGATCTTGATGATCGAGGGCCGCAGCGCCGCGATGAGAGTGAAGCTCGCGTAGCCGGCACCGGCGTCGTCGACCGCGAACCCGAAGCCGAGCCGTCGCAGCGCCTTCGCCTGCTTCGTCAGCGGCAGCACGTCCGAGACGGCCTGCTGCTCGGTGCATTCGATCGTGATCGCCCGCCGGAAGAGGCCGCGGCTCTCGACCATGGCGGCGAGTGCAGCCGCCGAGAAGCGAGGGGCGAGCAGGCTCGACGGGGTGAAGTTCAGCGCATACCGGGTGGGCTTCCTGCCCGCCTGCCGGCCCGCCGTTTCGAGCTCGGCGATCCGGTCGAGGGCGATGGCCGACATGAACGCGTCGAGCTCGACCGAGCGATCGGTGTTGATCGCCGCCTCG
>VBHW01000435.1:563-1233 GCA_005881055.1 Chloroflexota bacterium | reverse complement strand
CGATGGCGGCGCAGCCGGAAGAAGAGGGCGAGCATCTTCGTCTGCGCGACCTGGACCGAGGTGCCCATGCCGATGCGGTCGGCGATCCCCGAGATCTGGACCGCCGAGGCGAGGGCCATGAGGTAGCGGTCGGCCGCCGGGATCGAGCGGTCCACGCGGACGAGCCCGTACTCCGGCGATCGATTGGCCCGGGCGACCTCGGTTGCGCGAGCGTCCGTCAGGACGGCCGCCGGAGCGATGAGGCAGATGCCCGACTCGAGCTCGAGGAGTCGGCCACCGTTGATTGTCTCCGCAAGGCGGTGGACGAACCGGATGTCACGCGACCACAGGAGGGACTCGTCGGTCGGCCGTGGCGTCGTGAAGAAGCGCATCGATCTCCTGCTCGAGGACGCAGGCGGTGGCGCGGGGTGAGGGAGACATCATGCCGCCATGTCGGGACGGCGCCGAGGCATCGAGGGTACAGCCGGCGCGCTGACATTCGTACCGTGGCGCACCGCCGCATCCGGTGCGGTATGCACGTCGGTCGGGTCAGAGGTCGAGGCGGTAGCGGACGACGGGCAGGGCGGCGCCCGACGCCTCCCACGTCCTCGTCCCACCGTCGAGTCGCCAGCCCGCCCGCTCGTAGAACCGGCGAGCACGATCGTTCGCGGCGAAGACCCACAGGATGGCC
>VBHW01000435.1:0-551 GCA_005881055.1 Chloroflexota bacterium | reverse complement strand
GGAGGCCATGAGCGCTCGACCCTCCGCGCGACCAGGCCTCGGGCTCCAAGTAGATCGCGTAGAGCTCGCCCGGGGCGGGTCCGTCGTCCCCCGTCGGTTTCTCGGGGTCGTCGACGTCGTGCTCGCTCTCGGGTCCGATCGACACGAACCCGGCCACGTGCTCGCCTTCCATGGCGACCCACGCTGCGGAGGGCGCCTCCATCTCGCCGAGCTGGCGAGACCAGAACGTGGCACGCCGCTCGACGGAGAGGCCGTCGAGCACGTCGTCGGGAACGATGCCTCGATAGGCGGCCTGCCACGAGCGGACGTGGGCCGACGCCATCGCGTCCGCGTCGGCCACGGTCGCCGGCCGGACGACCGCGGGGGGTCGATCCGCCGCCATCAGGTCAGGCGTTCTCCGGCTGGAACGCGCACGTCGAGGCGGTTCTCGGGCGGCGCGAGCGGGCACGCCCAACGAGGGTCGAACGCACACGATGGGTGGTAGGCGAAGTTGAAGTCGAGGACGAGGGTCTGCCGGGTCCCGCCGGCGTCCACGGCTCCGCCGAGGTCCG
>VBHW01000182.1 GCA_005881055.1 Chloroflexota bacterium | reverse complement strand
AGCGCGCCGTTCCCGACGGGGACCGATGCGACCGCGAGGGGCGGCAGGGTACCGCCGTCGACCGCGTCGGTGATCTCGAGCGCCATCGTCGCTGCGCCCGACGCGTTGCGAGGATCCTCGCCGTCGACGAGGAGCTCGGCGTCGTGCTCCCGAGCCCACGATTGCGAAGCGGCACGGGCGACGTCGAAATCCTCCCCGGCGATGACGACCTCGGCGCCGAGGTGACGCATCCGGTCGACCTTCGCCGCATTGGCGTTCCGCGACGCGAAGACGACAACCCTCTGCCCGAGCGACCGGGCCGCGTACGCCACCCCCTGGCCGAAGTTGCCCGCGGATGCGCAGACGAGGGGTCGATGCGGGCCGATCCGACCCTCGGAGGCGAGCCCGTGGACGGCCAGCCAGGCGCCACGACCCTTGAACGACCGGATCGGGTTGACGGTCTCGACCTTGACGACGACCGGGGCGCCGAGACGCGCCGACAGCCCTTCCTGGACGAACTGGGGCGAGTCGGTGAACGCCGGATCGATCCGTCGATGCGCAGCGCGGATCGCCGCTGGTTCGAGCTCCGGGATCGCGATCATCGACGACATCTCGATGCCATGGCCGCCCTCCCCGCCGATCATCGCATCCGGCGGCCGACGACGGCGGTTCGGTGTGGTCTATCGTTCGGGCGGCGCGCGACCACGCCGCTCGACCGCGGGTCGAGCCGCAGGGAGGAATCGGTGATCGACGTCGAGCTCCACCAGGCGTCGGCCGCGCAGATGGCGGAGGCGATCCGTGCCCGCCAGGTCTCTTCGGCAGAGCTCGTTGAGGCGTGCCTCCGCCGGATCGAGGCGGTCAACCCGCTGATCAACGCAGTCGTGCAGGTCGCGGACAGCGCGCTCTCCGAGGCCCGGCGCGCGGACGACGAGCTGCGGCGCGGTCGCCCACGCGGTCCCCTCCATGGCGTGCCGTTCACGGCGAAGGATTCGCTCGACACGGCCGGGATCGTGACGACCGCTGGCACGGTCGGCTGGGCGAACCGGGTCCCCGAGCGCGACGCGACCGTCGTCGCGCGGCTGAAGGCCGCCGGAGGGATCCTCCTCGGCAAGACGAATACGCCCGAGCTCACCTGGTCGGACGAGACGAACAACCTCGTGTACGGCCGGACCTCGAACCCGTACGACCTGGCGCGCACGCCGGGCGGCAGCAGTGGGGGAGCGGGGGCCATCGTTGCGGCCGCGGGGTCGCCGCTCGACGTTGGCAGCGACACGGGCGACAGCATCCGCCAGCCGTCCCACGTGTGCGGGATCGCCGGGATCAAGCCGACGAGCGGACGGGTGCCGCGGACCGGCCACACGCCGTCGTACCGCGGGTTCCTCGAGGCGTTCACGCAGCTCGGTCCGATGGCCCGTCGCGTTGAGGACCTGGCCCTCGTCCTGCCGATCATCGCGGGCCCGGACGGCGAGGACCCACATGTCGCGCCGGTCGTCCTGCGCGATCCTGCCGAGGTCGAGATCCCCGGGCTGCGAGTGGCGTACTTCACGGACAACGGCGTCCGGAGGCCGACCGCCGAGACGATCGACACCGTGGTTGCGGCTGCTCGGTCGCTGGCCGACGCCGGGGCACACCTCACCGAGCGGGTGCCGCCACGGATCGCCGAGGCCGCCGACGTCTGGCAGCGGCTCATCGACGCGGACGGGAAGGCGTGGCTGGCCCGGCTGCTCGCGGCGGCCGGAACGCCGGGCCGCGGCTCGTTCGTCGATCGACCCGACTGGCCGGTCGACATGCCGGCCCTGCCGGGCGACGAGCTGAGCGCCCTCCTCGAGGAGGCCGACGACATCCGGGCGAGCCTGCTTCGCTGGATCCAGGACGTCGACCTCGTCCTGTGCCCAGTGATGCCCCAGCCGGCGATCCGCCACGGCGAGAGCGCCGAGCCCTGGTTCGGCGACACGTACAGCGACGTCCACAACCTCACGGGCTGGCCGGCGGCCGTCGTGCGCGCGGGCACGACCCCTTCGGGGTTGCCGATCGGCGTCCAGCTCGTGGCGCCCCCGTGGCGCGAGGACGTCGCCCTCGCCGCAGCGGCGGTCGTCGAGAGCGCGCTCGGGGGCTGGCGGCCGCCTCCGATCTGACATCGCGGTGACCCTCGTCATCGCCCCGTGAGAACCGAGGGTTGCGCGATGCCCGGTCGATGTCCCAGAATGCCGCGCAATGACTGCCGTCACGAGCATCGGCTGCCTCTGTCCGTGTCCCTCCCTTGCCGAGCAGGGCAGGCGGTGTACCTGAGCGCGCGATCCACGTAGATCCGCGCACGGACGCAACCTGCGACCCCTGCCTGGCGGGGGTCTTTTGTTTGGCCGCCGGCACCGCACCCCGCCCGCGAGAACCGCCACGAGAGGACACCACCGATGAGCAGCCTTCACCCACTCGAGACCAGAGTCATCCCCGGCGACACGCCCGGCTCGGCGATCTCGACCGCCGAGCTCCACAAGCGCCTCGGCGACCCGGACGTCACGATCGTCGACGCCCGGTCAACCGCGGCCTTCAACGGGTGGCGCCTCCGCGCCGAGGCCCGCGGCGGGCACATCCCGGGCGCGGTTGCCTTCCCGGTCGCGTGGCTGACGAGCGTCGACGACGCCGAGATCCGGCGGCTCCTCCACGCGAAGCGCATCGAGTCCGGCCGAACGGTCATCGTCTACGGCGACGGCCCGGACGATGCCCGCGCCCTCCAGTCCGGGCTTGCCGCCTTCGGGATCGAGCCCGTCTTCGCGTACGAAGCCGGCTTCGCCGCCTGGGCCGCCGACGAGACCCTGCCGGTGGAGCGGCTCCCGCACCACGACCGCCTCGTCCACATCGATTGGCTCCGGAGCGTGCTCGACGGCGAGCGCCCCGAAGCCGCGCCCGAAGGAGCGTTCCTCCTCTTCCACGTGAACTTCGGCGTCCCCGAGGAGTACGCGGAGGGCCACCTTCCGGGTGCCCTGTACCTCGACACGAACTGGCTCGAGAACCCGACGGATTGGAACCGCCGATCACCCGCCGAGCTCGACGAGGCCCTCCGGGCGCTGGGCATCCGCCACGACACGACGGTCGTGCTCTACGGCCGCGACACCGAGGGTGACGCGAACGAGAAGTGGCCGGGCCGGCGTGCCGGCCAGATCGCGGCCACCCGCGCGGCGATGATCCTCCGCTACGCCGGGGTCGACGACGTGCGCCTCCTCGACGGCGGCTACGACGGGTGGGTACGCGCCGGCTACCCGCTCGAGACGGTTGCCCGCGAGCCGGTGGCGGTCGAGAGCTTCGGCGTCGCGACCCCGCAGCGGCCGGAGGTCATCGTGGACATCGACGAGGCGAAGGAGATCCTCGCCGACCAGGATGGCGCCGCGCTCGTCAGCGTCCGCACGTGGAAGGAGCACATCGGCGCCGTCAGCGGCTACAACTACATCGGCCCGGCCGGACGGATCGCCGGTGACGTCTGGGGCAACTGCGGCTCCGACGCCTACCACATGCAGCACTACCGGAACGTGGACAACACGATGCGCGCGTATCCGGAGATCGCGGCCAACTGGGACGCGGCCGGGATCACGCCCGACAAGTGGGTCGCGTTCTATTGCGGCACCGGCTGGCGGGCGAGCGAGACGTGGTTCTATGCGTACCTCATGGACTGGCCGCGGATCGCAGTGTACGACGGCGGCTGGTTCGAGTGGAGCACGGACCCAGCGCACAACCCGATCGAGGTCGGCGAGCCGAGGGACGAGTTCGCGGCATAGGCCAAGGTCCGTAGGCGAACAAATTCGGGGGCGCCGCCTTCCCTACTGATGCAGGTGATGCCGCCGTCTGCCCCGGATGGCACAATCCCGCCATGAGCAAGCCCGTCCCGCTCCCTGCGGCTCTCGCCGAGCCGAGCGCCCCGCCGTCCGCACCCATCTCGCCGGGGCCGCCCGGCGACCGTGCGAGCTCGGATGCGGCTCGTGCCGGCCGGGAGGCGCTCGCGCGCCACGCGTGGACCGAGGCCTACGAGCAGTTCGTGCAGGCCGACGGCGAGGGCGACCTCTCGGGCGGCGACCTCGAGGCCTTCGCCGACGCCGCGTTCTTCTCCGGCCATGCGGATCGGCAGATGGATATTGGCGAGCGGGCCGTCCGCGCGTACCTGGCCGCCGGCGACGAGGTCCGCGCGGCATTCATCGCAACGAGCATGGCCCATGGCTACGTCTTCGCGAACAAGCCGTCGATCGCGCTCGCCTGGATCCGGCGGGCCGAACGACTCCTCGAGGGGAAGCCCGAGACCTATGTGCACGGACACGTAGCGCTCCTGCGGAGCGACGAGGCGCGTGCGAAAGGAAACATCGACGAGGCGCTGGCCCTGGCCGAGGCGGCCGTCGCGATCGCCGGCCGCGTCCGCGATGCCGACCTGCAGGCGATGTCGATGTCCGAGCTCGGGTCGCTGAAGATCTCGACGGGCGCCACGTCAGACGGCGTCGCGCTCATGGAAGAGGCGTCGATCTCGGCTGTCAACGGCGAGCTGTCGCCGTTCATCACCGGCGTGACGACGTGCCGGATGATCGCCGCGTGCCGCGACCTGACGGACTACCGCCGAGCCAGCGAGTGGACCGAGGCCACCGAACGCTGGTGCGAACGCCAGTCGGTGTCGGGCTTCCCGGGCGTATGCCGTGTCCACCGGGCAGAGATGGTCACCCTGGCAGGCGAGTGGGACCGGGCCGAGCGGGAGCTCGGTCGAGCGACCGACGAGCTCGCGGCGTACCAGGCCATCCAGCCGCTCTCCGACGGCTACTACGCCATCGGCGAGGTGCGGCGCCTGAAGGGGGATCTCGAGGGAGCCGAGAAGGCCCTCCGCCAGGCGCACGCGTACGGCAAGGTCCCCCAGCCGGCGCTCGCCCTCATCAGGCTCGCGGAGGGCAAGGTCAAGGCTGCCAGCGCCGCCATCAGCTCGGCCCTCGATGACGAGCCGTGGAACCAGGTGGCACGCACGCGCCTGCTGCCGGCCCTCGTCGAGATCGCGATTGCCGCCGGCGACCTCGGTCGCGCTCGTGCCGCTTCTGACGAGCTCGGCGCGATCATCGAGCAGTACCAGACGCCGGCCCTCAAGGGCGTCCAAAAGCTGACGCTCGGTCGCGTGCTGCTGGCGGAAGGCGATCCCGCCGGTGCCGCACGCGAGCTCCGGGCCGCCATCCGCGACTGGCGCGAGGTCGGCGCGACATACGAGGTGGCTCGCAGCCAGGCGCTCCTTTCCGCGGCCCTCCGGGCGCTCGACGACGAGGACGCCGCCGACCTGGAGCTCGAGGCGGCGCGAGACCAGTTCGTCCGACTTGGGGCGAGGCTCGATGCGGAGGCGGCCGAGCGTGCTGCCAAAACCGCGGCGGACCGTCGATCGACGCCCGCCCAGGTCCGCAGGACGTTCATGTTCACCGACATCGTCGGCTCCACGAACCTGGCCGAGGCGCTCGGGAACGAGTCCTGGGAACAGCTCCTGCGCTGGCATGACGATCGCCTCCGGGAACTCATCGCGCGGGGCGGCGGCGAGGTCGTCAACTCGACGGGCGACGGCTTCTTCGTCGCGTTCGAGTCGGCGGACGCGTCGATCGGCTGCGCGCGGGCGATCCAGCGCGCCCTCGCGGACCATCGCCGGACGAGCGGATTCGCCCTCTCCGTGCGCATCGGCGTCCACAGCGCCGAGGCAAATCGACGGGGAGAGGACTACAGCGGCGTCGGCGTCCACCTCGCCGCGCGCGTCGCCGCGCTCGCGAAGGGCGGCGAGATCATCGCGACCGCCGACACCCTCGAGACGGTCCCCGGC
>VBHW01000175.1:607-13280 GCA_005881055.1 Chloroflexota bacterium | reverse complement strand
CGAGCGGCGTTCGTCGGTGGCACAACATCGTTGCCACTCACGAGCCACGCTCGTAAACGGCCGGGGTGGCGGTCGGATCAGCGTCGAGATACGAATGCCGTTCGTACCTGGCCGGGTCAAGCCACGACGGGCGTTCTGACGACGAACCACGCTCGTGAATCGACCGTTTCACGCATTGCACGGCCGGCGCGGCGCCGGCCTCGACCCGGGCCGCGATCTCAGTCGAAGAGCGCGGCTCCGGCCCGGTCGAGCATCGTCACACCGCGGATGTCGCTGTCGTACAACGGGAGCACCGCCCGGACGTCGCCATCGAACTGATCCCGGATCTGGCCGAGGTAGCCGGCCTGCATCTCGATCCGGTTTCGGACGAACTCCGGCTGCTCCTCGCCTGCCTCGGGGTTGATGACGCCGTTGACGACGACCCCGCCGACGGGAATCCCGAAGTCGGTGAACCAGCCGATGAACCGGCGGATGACCGCGATCGGCAGAGCCTCCGGTAGCGTCACGAAGAAGAACGCCGTTCGGCCCGGGTCGGTGAGGAGCTCGCGTGCGTGGGCGATCCGATCACGGAAGCCGACGAGGTACGTCATGAGTGGATCGTCCTCCTTCTTCTTCGTGAAGGAGAGCGACTCGCGCAGAGACTGGGCCTCCTCCCGCGACTTCAGCATCTTCTGCACCCACAGCCCGTAGACCTTGGACATACCGAGCAGGCGCCGAGCGTTCGCGGTCGGGGCCGTGTCGAAGACATACACGTCGTACTCGTCGCGGAACATGAGGTCGACCATGTTCTCGAACATCGCCGACTCCTCGAAGGCCGGGTTCATCGTCGCCGCCTCGACGAACTCGTCGGCCTTCGTCGAGATCTCCGCGAACTTCAGGAACCACTGGATCTTCTCGCGGATCTCGCGCTTCGAGCGCTCGATCGCGTCCCTCGTGTCGATCTCGAACGCGGCCAGGCCCGGGACGCCGCGCACGTCGGTCGCCTTGCCGAAGACGTCCTGGTCGAGCAGGCCGGACAGGCTGTGGACGGGGTTCGTCGAGGCCAGCAGCGTCCGCCGACCGTCGCGCGCGAGCCGAACTGCCGTTGCCCCCGCGAGGACGGTCTTGCCCACTCCCCCCTTGCCGCCGAAGAACACATAGCGCAGGCCGGCGTGGCCGCTGAAGAAGCCGCGCATCGACGTCGAGACCAGGTCGCGCGAGATCGCATCGACTCCGGCCGCGATCGCGCGGGTCATCACGCGGATCCTGGCGACGCCGGCGCCGTGGAGCGCCCGTCGGCGAACAGGATCCCGGCCATGCGCTCGATCATCGGCAGGCCGGTCACGTCGCGCTCGAGCTCGGGCACGTAGGCGAGGACGTCGGACCCGAACGTCCGGCGGATCGCATCGAGCTCGCCCCGCTGCATCTCCATGCGGTTGCGCAGGTACTTCGGCACGTTCTGGTCGCGCAGCTCGTCGGGCAGGACGCGGTTGACCACGTAGCCGCCGATCGGGACGTCGAAGCGGGCGAACAGCTCGGCCGCCTTGCGCGTGTCGATGAGGATCATCTGCTCGGGCACGACGACGAAGAAGAACGCCGTCCGCTCGCGATCGGTGAGGATCCGCGACGCGCTGTTGATCCGGCCGCGGATGTACTGGAGCTCGCCGAGGATCTGGTCCTCGTCGACCTCCTTCTGCCGCTTCATCCGGGCGGCGACCTCCTCGTACTCGCGCATCTCCTCGCGCAGGCGCGTGATCTTCGAGATCCACTCGTCGTAGACCTTCGCCATCGACAGGTAGTAGAGAGCGTGGCCGAGGGGCACGAGGTCGTAGACGTAGTAGTCGAAGTCGCCCTGGACCACGATGTCGACGACGGAGTCGAAGATCGCGCTCTCCTCCATCGCCGGCTCGGCGGAGGCCGCCTGGATGTAGTCCTCGATCTCGGGCGGAACCTCCTCGAGCCCGTACATGTCGAGGATCTTCTGGCGGATCTCGTCCTGGTATTCGCGGATGTGGCGGTCCGCGTCGATCTCCTGCGCCCAGAGGTTGTCGATGATCTTCACGGCGCCCTTGCCGAAGATGTCCTGCTGGAAGATGTCCGACAGGCTGGCCTGCGGGTCCACGGAGAAGACGAGCACACGCTTGCCCTGCTGGGCGAGCCAGAAGGCCGTCGCGGCCGAGAACGTCGTCTTGCCCAGGCCTCCCTTGCCGCCGAACATGACGTATCGCCGCTCGGGATGCGCGCGGAAGACGTCGGCCAGCGATCCGGCGTCCGGAGCGATGGTCGGGGCCACGCGACCGGAGTCGCGCGTGGGCGTCGCCATCCCTACGTCGCCATCCCTACGTCGCCATGCCTAGAACATCGCGTCCGTGAGGTCCTTCTCGCGGAGCATCCGACGCTTCCACGTGGCGATCTGGGGGACCGCGTACGGGAGGAGCCGGAGCGAGTAGTACGGCGGAAGGATCGGGACGCCGAGCATGTCGCCCATCGTCGTGAGGATGAAGAGGTGCTCCATGCTCGCCCGCGTCCGCATGGCGTAGCGAGTCATGTCGTGGGCGGCCATGCCGTAGGTGACCTCGCGGACATGTCCGAGCAGGCCGCGGAACCTGCCGGTCCGCGGGGGCTCCGGCGAGGGCTCCGGCTCGGGTGCGGGAGTGGTGCGGCCCGGGTCGCGCGTGGGTTCGTCCGTCATCGCTTGCCTCCGGGGTTCGGCGGCGCCTAGACGCCGTGGAGGTGGTATTCGTGCTCGTCCGTGAACTCGCGCTCGCGCAGGACGCGGCGTTTCCACGTCGCGACATGGGGCACGACATAGGGCAGGACGCGCAGCGAGTAGTAGGGGGGCATGACCGGGAGGCCGACCATGTCGCCGACGACCGCGAGCAGGAACAGGTTCTCGATCGCGGCACGGGACTCGACGGCATGGCGGGCGAACTCGTAGCCCGTCATCCCGTAGGCGAACTCCCGGAACGCCTCGCGCAGGCGTCCGATCAGAGGTGCTCGCGGCGCGTCGGATTCGTTCGTGCGCATCGGCCCATCGAATGGTGTGGGCATGGCCTCGAGCGTGAGCCTCGGCCCAATCTACCAGAGTGGCGGGATCGCGCGCCATCAGCCCCGCTCGGCGTCGGTGTCGGGGCGTGGGAGAATCCCGCACGCTCACGTTTCGGGAGACCTGTCGATGCTGGAACCGATCGCCAGCGCGCTTGCCGTCGCGGCGCTCGTCGCCGTCTTCCTGTGGTTCGCGGTCGGCACGCAGCTCAACGTCCGCCGAGGGAACGCGATCCTCCGCTGGCTCCAGGGCGGCCTGCCGCTCATCGGCCGCCGGACGACGATGCGCTGGCTCGGCAGCTCGGCCGTCGAGCTCGTCATCGCCGAACCGTCCGCTCCCTTCCGAACCGTCACGCTCGTCTTCGTCATGGAGCCGCGCGACCTGCCGTGGCTGTGGGCGCTCACCCGGACGCGCGGCAGGCGCGACCTGCTCATCATCCGTGCCGAGCTGCGCCGTTCCCCGCGGGCGGAGCTCGAGGTGGCGACGATCGGCTCGTGGAGTGCCAGCCTGCCGGTCCAGCCAGGCGATGACATGGCGTCGCTCGACCCGATCGATTGGCCTTCCGGAAACGGCGAGGTCGTGGAGGCACACGCGGGCCCGGGCGTCGACCTCGAGCGGGCCGTTCGCTCGTGGGACGCCCTCGACCGCGCCAGCGGCGGCGTCATGCGCGTGTCGATACGGAGATCCATGTCCGGCCGCCCGGGTCCGACACCGCTCCGGCCGAGCGCCTCTTCAGAGCGATTCGCGATGCGTCCGTCGAACTCGGAGGCGCCGCCTGATTGGCGGCCTCGGCATCGAGGGGAGATGAAGAGGCCCGAGCCGATGGCTCGGGCCCACCTCGAACGACAGAATGACGCGGCTCAGGAGGTCGGCGCCGCGACCGCCTCGCGCGGTGTCGTGCGGTAGCGCGTCCAGGCCCCCCAGGCGTCGACGGCGATGACGAGCGCGGCGATCACGAGGAGGATCGACACGACGATCATCGCCCAGGCACCGACGACCGAGATCGTCGCGACGCCTGCCTTCGTCGCGACCGTCGCGTACAGGTTGTACGCCGTGACGAGCGAGGCTGCCACGGTCGTCACGTACATGAAGAGCATCGGGATTCCGGCGAAGGCCGGGTTCTTGCCGACAGACGCCAGCCAGACGGTGACGAGCAGGAGGCTCAACGCCGCCATGAGCTGGTTCGATGCGCCGAACAGCTGCCACAGGTACACCCACGTCCCGGACAGGACGAGGGCGAGCGTGATGACCATCGACGTGACCGAGGCGACGTGCTGGTTCCTGAAGCCGACCCAGGCGTCGCCGAGCCATTCGCCGAGGGTCACTCGCATGACCCGGAAGACGAGCTGGACGACGGTCAGGACGATGACGACGAACGCCCCGAACCCGAGGGCGGTCCCGAACGGGACCCCGAGCAGGCCGAACGTCGCGACGTTGAGGAGGCTGCCCACCCCCGCCGCGAACGCGCCGGCACCCGACAGCCCGGTCGTGATCGCGACCGCCGTGAGCGAGAGGAGGCCGAGGGTGTTCTCGCTGAACATCCCGCCGCCGCCCACCGGCAGCGCGTCGGTCTCGTACTCGAGCTGGCGGGCGGTCCCGACGGAACCGAAGAGCGCATGCCAGCCTGAGATGGCACCACAGGCGATCGTCACGAACAGCATCGGCCACAGCGGCTGCAACGCCCCCGTGGCCTGGGCAGGCGCGAAGCCCTTGAAGGCATCGACCTTGAAGGCGATGATCGCCCCGATCGCGCTCACCCCGATCGTCAGGGCCGTGATCCAGAAGCCGATGTAGTTCACCGGCTGTGCGAACCGCCAGATGGCCAGGTTCGCGCCCATGTAGCTGAAGACGAGCAGCAGGATCGCCCAGACGAGGAAGCTCGGCAGGACGTTGATCGTGCCGCCGCCGACCGGGTCATAGAGGGCCGTCTTCGGCCGCTGCTTGGTGGTCGGGTCGACGGCCGGCACGCGCGGGTCGGCGTTCGTGGGGTCGACGACGCTGTAGAGCGGGCCGCCCGTATTCACGGACTTGTTGAGCGACACCACCGTGCCGCTGATCGGCCCTGTCGACCAGTTCGTCGGCTGCCCCGTCGTGAAGGTCGCGCCCAGCGGCCCGAGGCCCATCGCGATGAGGGTGAGCCCCACCGTGAGGATCGTCACGCCGATGATGCTGACCCGCCGTCTGTAGATGAGCCAGCCGGCGAGCAGCCCCATCGCGGCGAGCACGATGATCCCGAACGGGACGTCCGGCCTGGCGTCGATCGTGGCGGCCATGATCCCGAGGAACGCGCCGGCCACGAGCAACAGGTAGAAGAAGATGAACAGGAACAGGATCCGCCGTGTCCGCGGCGAGATCAGGCGGTGGGCGATCGCGCTCAGCGAGTTCCCGTCATTGCGAACCGCCAGCATGATCGCGCTGTAGTCGCTCGCCCAGCCGATGAAGCTCACGCCGATCATGAGCCAGAGGATCGACGGGAGCCAGCCCCACAGGTTGGCGGCCGTGATCACGCCGACGATCGGGCCGGCCGCGGCGATCGACTTGAAATGGTAGCCGTACAGGACGAAGCGACTCGTCGGGACGAAATCGGCACCGTCCATGTACATCCGGGCGGGCGTCGCCCGGTTGGCGTCGGATTGGATGACCGTGCGGTCGATGCGTCGCGCGTACAGCGTGTAGGCGGCGTAGATGACGACCGCGCCGATCACGACGATCCACAGAGAACTCATGCAGGTCCTCCCATGTCTTCGCCACGCTTGTCAGCCGCCGACCATGGGCGATCGGGCGGCGCGATTCGTGCGGTCAGTTCGGACCGGGCCTCCTTTCACGGGCGCCCGCGCGCTGCGGGCGGGTCGGTCTCAGAGCCGTCCGCTCGCCGCCAGACGTCGCTCGATCAGGGGCTGCAGCGCCTGGTAGTCCGTGCCGGCGTCGACAGGCCGGCCGTCGATGATCACAGCCGGGTAGCGACCGACGCGATGGCGCACGGACTTCACGAAGCCCTCGATGGAGGCGGCGTCGACGACGCGAACGCGGATACGCGATCCGAACGTGTCGAGGAGTCCGTGGATCCAGTCGGACAGCGCCTGGAAATCGCGCGCGAGGTCGTCCGGCAGCGCGTTGGCTGCTGCCTCCCGACGCACACGCTCGCCGAGACCGACCTCCCGGAACGCCAGCTCGCAATGCTGGCAGTGGTAGAAGGCAGTCGGCGCGTACGTGATGACCTCGATCGCCACTGGCTTCATCGACGTCCTCGACGGCGCGAGGATACACCTGCACGCCAGCCCCGACGACTATTCTCGGTTCGTGGATGCCCGGGAGGTGATCGAGCGCCTGGCCCTCCGTCCGCACCCGGAAGGCGGCTGGTACGCCGAGACGTGGCGGGCCGACGCGGAGCTTGGCGCGCGGGCCGCGGGCTCGGCGATCTTCTTCCTCCTCGCCGCGGGCGAGCGCTCGCACTGGCACCGCGTGATCGATGCCGCCGAGGTCTGGCTGTTCCACGCGGGCGGGGCGCTCGAGCTCCGCATCCAGCCCCGGCCGGGCGACCCAGTCGCTGCGATCACCATCGGCCCCGAGCTGGCCGCGGGCCAGCGACCGCAGGCCGTCGTTCCCGCCGGAGCGTGGCAGGCCGCCCGGCCGCTCGGTGCATGGACCCTTGTCAGCTGCGTGGTCGTCCCGGCGTTCGAGTTCTCGTCGTTCGAGCTGGCACCGGAGGGCTGGGAGCCCCGCTAGCCGAGGCGCCAGCGGCGCCGTTCGCGTGGCGCACGATACGACCGCCCGGTCCACCGGAATCGCGCGTCGGCCGGTCGTTTGGCTCACCCAAAGCACCAAACGACCGCCATAGCGGTCGATCCGTGCATGGGATGCGCCGCTTGGCCTGGGACGGCCGGCGGCCGCTGAGTTTGTCGGTCGCAGCGTGCATCAGGTGCACGCCCGGGTTTTAGGGGCTGCGGACGATAGAACGCCGCGCGTCGGCACGGCGTCGCCAGCCGTCGCCGTAGTCCGAGCATCGTTACCGGGCGGCTTGAAACGGCTTCCTGGCGTCGCGGTAGTCCGAGCATCGTTACCGGGCGGCTCAGGGGCCAGGAATCCGGGCGGTTGAGCCTCCCAGGCGCAGGAGAAACCGCCGGATAGCAATGCTCGGACTATCCCGAGCCCGCCGCCCCGACCGCGGTAATGACGGACGAAGGAACGCCGGCTACGCGCTCGCGCCGCGCTCGGCCAGCCAGTCCTCGTAGTTCGTCTCGTCGACGCCGCGGTCGACGTCCGACTTCGTCAGGAGGCGCGGCAGGCGTCCCTCGCGGATCGTCTCCTCCGTATGATGCACTTGCGGATGTCGGTCCGCTCCGGGATGTCGTACATCACTTCGAGGAGCGACTCCTCGACGATCGAGCGGAGCGCCCGTGCGCCCGTCTTTCGGTCGAGTGCCACCTCGGCGGCCGCCTTGAGGGCCCCGTCGGTGAACACGAGCTCGACCTTGTCGAGCTGGAGGAACTTCTGGAACTGGCGGGTGACCGCGTTCTTCGGTTCGGTGAGGACCCGGACGAGGTCTTCAGCCGTGAGGGCGGTGAGCGTGACGATGACCGGCAGCCGGCCGATGAACTCCGGGATGAGGCCGAACTTCAGGAGGTCCTCCGGCATGAGCCGGTCGAGGATCTTCGTCCGGTCCGACTTCGAGACGGGCGTCTCGGCTCCGAAGCCCATGCCCCGCTTGCCGACCCGCTCCTCGACGATCTTCTCGAGCCCGTCGAACGCCCCTCCGCAGATGAAGAGCACGTTCGTCGTGTCGATCTGGATGAAGTCCTGGTGGGGATGCTTCCGGCCACCCTGGGGCGGCACGTTCGCGATCGTCCCCTCAAGGATCTTCAGGAGCGCCTGCTGGACGCCCTCGCCGGACACGTCACGCGTGATCGACGGGTTGTCGGCCTTGCGCGAGATCTTGTCGATCTCGTCGATGTAGATGATCCCGCGCTGCGCCCGGGCGACGTCGAAGTCGGCTGCCTGGATGAGCCGCAGGAGGATGTTCTCGACGTCCTCGCCGACGTAGCCCGCCTCTGTGAGCGACGTCGCGTCGGCGATGCAGAACGGCACGTCGAGGACGCGCGCGAGCGTCTGGGCGAGCAGGGTCTTGCCCGACCCCGTCGGCCCGACCAGGAGGAGGTTCGACTTCTCGCTTGTAGTGGTTGTAGACCGCGACCGAGAGGACCTTCTTCGCCTTCTCCTGGCTGATGACGTACTGGTCGAGCGCGAACTTGATCTGGCGCGGGTTGGGGAGCTTGGCGCTCGAGGGCTTCGCCTTCGGAGCCTCGAGCATCTCCTCCTCGATGATCTCCTGGCACAGGTTGATGCACTCGTCGCAGATGTACACGCCCTGCCCGGCGATGAGCTTGCGGACCTGCTCCTGGCTCTTCCCGCAGAAGCTGCAGCGATACGGGACCTTGGGGCCCTTCGCGCCGCTCGTCGATGTCACTCGCGCTGTCCTCGTGCCGGCAACCGGGCCGGGGCCCGGCTCCCGCTACTTCTTGCTGACCGCCGGCTCGACCACGGCCGTCTCCTCTGCGCTGGCTCCGTCCAGCGCAGCCGAGCCGTCCCGATGGAGGCTGCTGAGCGGGTCCCCTGCCGCGGAGTACACCGCATCGATGATGCCATAGTCCTTCGCCTGGTCGGGAGACATGAAATAGTCCCGGTCGGTGTCGCGCTTGATCTTGTCGACCGGCTGGTTCGTGTGGACGGCCAGGATCTCATGCAGGCGCTCGTTCAGGACCTCGAGCTCCTTCACCTGGACGAACACGTCCGGCGTGTTGCCGCGGAAGCCGCCCGAGCCCTGATGGATCATGATCCGGCTGTTCGGGAGCGAGTAGCGCTTGCCCGGCGCGCCCGCCGCGAGAAGCACGGACGCCATGCTCGCGGCCATGCCGATGCAGATCGTGCTCACCGGCGACTTGACGTACTGCATCGTGTCGTAGATCGCCAGGCCGGCGGTCACCACGCCGCCCGGCGAGTTGATGTACAGGAAGATGTCCTTCTCCGGGTCCTCGGAATCGAGGAACAGCAGCTGGGCGATGATCAGATTCGCCACGTGGTCCTCGACGGCGTCGCCGAGGAAGATGATCCGCTCACGGAGGAGCCGCGAGTAGATGTCGTAGGCGCGCTCTCCGCGGCTCGACGACTCGATGACCATCGGAACGAGCATCGGCGGTTCTCCTCTGTGACCCGGCCTGGCCGGAGGTCTCAGCCCGGCGGCCCGGAGCCGTCCCCGGCCCCGGACGTGCCGGCGGTGGTTGGTGTGGGTCGGTCGCCGGTCGGCGCCGCGTCGTCAGGGTTCTCGGCAGCCGGCGCGGCCTCGTCGGGCTTCGCGTCGTCCACCGCGCTCGTGGCACGGATCGCGGCGTCGTCGGCGGGCTCGGCCTCGGCATGTGGGAGCGCCGGGTGGTCCGGGTGCGCGGCGAGCCACGCGTCGACGAGCGTCTCCACGGTGCGGCTCCTGCGGAGCGAGCTTCGGATGAAGTTGCGGCCGCGCTCCGAGCCGAACGTCCCCAGCAGCTTCTGGTTGCCCTTGTAGCGCTCCCCCGCCCGGTCGATCTCGGCCTGGACCTCGCCCTCGGGCACCGTGATCCCCTCGCCATCCGCGATCTTCGACAGGACCATGAGGACCTTGACGCGCTGCTCGGCGCGGGGCCGGAACTCGGCGTGCAGGTCCGCGTCGGTCTTCTCGGTCGCCTTCAGGTAGGCGTCCTCGGCGATGCCCTGGCGGGCGAGCGTCCCCCGGAACTCGTCGTGCATCACCTCGACCTCCTGGTCGATGAGGATGTCGGGGAGGTCGAGGGTCGCGTTCGCGACCGCGTAGTCGATGATCCGGTCGCTGAAGTCGTGGCGGGCGCGGTCGAGGGCGTTCCGCTCGAGGCGCCGCCGGACGTCGACGCGCAGCGCGTCGAGGGTCGGGTAGTCGCCGAGCGACACAGCGAACGCGTCGTCCGCGTCGGGGAGGACCTTGGCGCGGAGCTCGCGCAGGTCGACCGCGAAATGGACGGTCTGGCCCGCGAGCTCGGGCTCCGCGTAATCGGCCGGGAACGCGATGTCGAACTCCGTCGACTCGCCTGCCCGCAGCCCGACGAGGTGATCCTCGAAGCCGGGGATGAGCCGGTCGTCGCCGATGATGAGCGGCATCCGCTCGGCCGTGCCCCCGTCGAACGGCTCGCCGTCCTTCGTGCCCCGGAAGCCGATGACCGCGTAGTCGCCCTTCGCCGCGGGACGATCGGCGGGCGTGAGCGTGGCGTTCTGGTCGCGGAGCTCGTCGATGACCGCGGCGACCTTCGCGTCGTCGATCGTCTCGATCTCGGGCCGGAAGTTGAAGTTGCGGTAGTCGCCCAGCCTAACCTCCGGCCGGACCGGAACGGTGGCCTTGAAGATGACCGGCTTGCCCGGTTCGGCCTGGACGACCTCGACCTCGGGCCGCGCCAGGGGGATCTCCTCGCGCTCGCCGATCGCCTCGCGATAGGCGTCGGAGACGAGGTGCTCGACCGCCTCGTCCATGATCGCCTCGGGACCGAGGACGCGCTCGAGCACGGCGCGTGGCGCCTTGCCCGGCCGGAAGCCTGCCACCCGCGTGCGCCGCGACAGCCGACGGACCGCGTCTTCCACGGCGCGCGTGAGCTCCGGCGGCAGCTCGACCTCGAGGACGAGCGAGCTCTTCGGCGCGGGCGTGGTCGTGACGTTCATCGCCCGAAGTATAGATTGGGCCGCCGCGGGCCCCGGCCCGGTACCAGGGGCTCGCGGTACTTCTGGCTCCCTCGTGTGGGACCGTCGCCCCGCATACGCTGGCGGGGACGCTCAACTCGAGGACCAATCAACTGCGCGCGAAGGCCCGTCGACCCGTCCGGCCCGTCCTCCTCATGCTCGTGCTCGGCGCGTTCCTGGTCGTCATCGGCCTGACCGCGAGCGGCCAGGCCCTGCTCGTCACCGCTGACACGTCGACCACCCTCCTCAACGCGACCGTCGGCGCGGACGTCGCGACGGCGCGGAGCTTCGTCGGCCTCAATCTCCGCCGCTCCGACCTCGACCAGGGCCGCGTGACCCCCGACCGGCGGGCGGCGATCGAGGCGGCCCTCCGGCTCCTCACCACCCAGGGCGGGATCCTCCACGAGGCGATCCTCACGCCGGACGGCTCGATCATCGCCGCCGACGACCCGGCGAGCCTCGCGCCCGGCGTCCCGCCAACGATGTTCCAGGAGGCCTTGAGCAGCCGCACGGTGCAGGTCGGCATGCTTCCCACCGCCGACAGCGCCCCGCTTGTGCCGATCGCCGTCCCGACCGTGATCCGCGAGTACCTCCCGGTGATCTCGGACGGGCAGGTCTTCGCCATCGTCGCGATCTGGCGTGACGCCGGGCCGATACTCGCGCAGCTCGACGAGAGCCGGCTCCACGTCGTCGCGATCACGCTGTCCGCGGCCGCGGTCTGCGCCATCCTGCTGTTCTTCATCTTCCGCGCGGCGCAGCGGCGGCTCACCCGACAGACCGTGGCGCTCGTCGAGGCGACGCGACGGGACGCCCTCACCGGATCGCTGAACCACGGCGCGCTCGTCGAATCGCTCGCCGAGCGGATCGAGCGATCGCGGACGGTGCCCGGGCCGATCGCGGTCGCGGTCCTGGACGTCGACAACTTCCGCCTGCTCAACGACACGTACGGGCACGAGGCCGGCGACGAGGCGCTCCTGGCGATCGCGGACATCCTCGACCAGACGCTGCCGGAGGGGATCACGTGGGGCCGCTATGGGCCGGACGAGTTCCTGATGGTAAGCGCGGAGGATGGCTATCCCGACCTCGAGCCGGCCGTGGAGAACGTGCGGACAGCGCTCGCCGACCTCAGCCTCCGGTTCGACTCATCGGAACGGCTGCCGTTGACCTTCAGCGCCGGTATCAGCCTCTACCCGTTGCACGGCGACTCGGTGACGACGCTCCTGTCGGTCGCCTCGCTCACGCTCGGCGAGGCGCGAGCGAGCGGCGGAGACGCGATCCGCGTGGCCAACATCCGTCCCACGGCCTCGAGTGAGACGAAGACCTTCGACCTCTTCCAGGGCCTGATCATCGCGGTGGACACGAAGGACCGCTACACGAAGCGCCACTCGGAGGACGTCGCCCGCTACGCGACGTTCCTCGCCGAGCGCCTCGGCCTCGAAGCCGGCTTCGTGCGGTCCGTCCGCCTGGCCGGCCAGCTGCACGACATCGGGAAGATCGGCATCCCCGACGGCATCCTCCGCAAGCCGGGCCCGCTCACCCCGGACGAGTACGCGATCGTGAAGCAGCACGTCGCGCTCGGCGACATGATCGTCCGCGATCTGCCCGACATCGACGTCGTCCGTGCCGGGATCCGCAACCACCACGAGCGCTGGGACGGCGCCGGCTATCTCGCCGGACTGGCCGGCGAGGACATCCCCCTCATCGGGCGGATCCTCGCCGTCGGCGACGCGTTCTCGGCGATGACGACCACGCGCCCGTACCGCAAGGCACTCGACGTCCGCGAGGCGCTCCGCCGGCTCGAGGATGCGGCCGGCAGCCAGCTCGAGGAGCGTCTCGTGCGGGCGTTCGTCGACGGCATCGAGCATGCCCCGGACGCGCCCCTGCCGAACGACCAGGCGACGACGACCTGGCCATCGA
>VBHW01000175.1:0-551 GCA_005881055.1 Chloroflexota bacterium | reverse complement strand
GGCGATTCCTGCTCGCCGCCGCCGTCATCGCGGCGGTCCTGTCCCCCGCCCTGGCGACCCGCCCCGTCGCTGCGATCACGCTCGTCGCGGTGAACGACACCGCATCCGTAGTGCACGATCGCAACTTGACGGTCCCGGCGCCGGGGGTCCTCGGCAACGATGTCGGGCTCCTCGGCGGGGGGACCGCCGTGCTCGATTCCGCCACGACCCACGGCACGGTGAACCTGGCGTCGAATGGCGGCTACGCGTACACCCCGAATGCAGGTTACGTCGGCACCGACACGTTCCGGTACCACGCCCACCAGCTCCTCCTCAACTCCAACACCGCGACGGTGACGATCACCATGACGAACGCGACGCCGGTCGGGAGCGCGGACAGCTATACGACGATGGAGGGCACGCAGAAGGTCGTCGCCGCGGCCGGCGTCCTCGCCAACGACTCGGATGCGGATGGCGACGCGCTGCGGGCCGCGCTCGTGTCCGGGGTCAGCCACGGCACGTTGAGCCTCGCGACGAACGGCGGCTTCACGTACACGCCGGCGGGCGGCTAC
>VBHW01000174.1 GCA_005881055.1 Chloroflexota bacterium | reverse complement strand
CGTGGTTCCGTCCCTGAACGCCCGTCGATGCTGACCGATCGCGAGCGGCGCTGGCTCGACGCCCTGCTCATCCTCGCGACGATCGCGCTCGGCTTCGTCGTCGTGGGCTACCTCTCCACCGTCTTCTTCTTCCTCGGCGACATCGTCCTCGTCTTCTTCCTCGCCTGGCTCCTCGCCTTCATCCTCAGCCCGCTCGTCACGGTCCTCGTCCGCGTCGTGCCGGGCCTGTCGAGGGTCGCCGCCGTCGTCGTCGTGTACACGCTCCTCCTCGGCTCGCTCAGCGTGCTCGTCGTCGTCGTGGCGCAGGCCCTCGCCGGATCGATCACCGAGTTCATCGCCGGGGTCCCGAAGCTCAGCCAGGACCTGCCGTCCGTGCTGCGGCCGTGGCAGGAGCGCCTGACGGCGATCGGCCTCGGCCAGATCGACCTCGTCAGCCAGGGCCGCGCATTCCTCGACAACCTGAACGCGTATGCCGCCCAGCTCGTCGGACCCGTCCAGCAGCTCGCGGTCGCGAGCCTCGGCGCGGTCGGCAACCTCCTCCTCGTCCTCATCCTCTCCCTCTACATGATCATCGACAGGGACAGGATCCTCGCCTTCCTGTTCCGGCTCGTGCCGCCGGCCTATGCGGAGGAGTCGCGGCTCCTCGAGACGAGCATCGCGCGTTCATTCGGCGGGTTCCTCCGCGGGCAGGCCGTCCTGGGCATCCTGTACGGGCTCGTCGGCGCGGTGGCGGGGCTTGTCTTCGGCCTCGACTACGTGCCGGTCGTCGCGGCGGCCTCAGGGGTCCTCATGGCGATCCCGTTCTTCGGGCCGTTCGTCGCGTGGTTGCCACCGGTCCTCATCGCGATGCTCCTCCGCCCCGATGCGGTCGTCCCCGTGCTCATCGTCATGGCCGTCGGCTGGTTCGTCGTCATGAACGTCATCTCGCCGCGCGTCATGCAGGAGGCGGTGGGCATCCATCCGATCGTCGTCCTCGGGTCCGTCCTCATCGGCTCCAAGGTCGGCGGCATCGCCGGCGCGATCTTCGGCATCCCGATCGCCGCGGTCGTATCCGCCTTCTTCTTCCACTATCTGGGTCGAACGCGGCCGGGCGGGACGGTGACCCATCGGGCGGCCCGACGAATCGCCGCACGCGAGGGGAAGGCGGTGCGCGTGCCCATGGAGCCAGAGCCCGGGGTCGATCCGGACGTCGACGACGCCGAGCCGATGGCCCCGCCGGTCGTCGGGGAGGATCGTCGGCCCGCCGATCGAGGCCGTCGACGAGCTCCCGAGGCAGGCGGTCGGCCCGCCGCCGAGCCCGGCGGTCGTCCGGCCGCGGAGCCCGGCGGGTGACCGAGGAACGGCGCGCGCGGGAACCCGAGATGACCCGCGAGCGGGCTCGTGCGGAGCGCCGCGACGTCGACCTCGAGCGCGGGGAGCCGCTTGCCGGTGGCGCCGCCCGCGGTGGGCCGCGCGGCCTGCGTCGTGCCGCGAAGCCGCTGCGCGACTGGTCCACCCGTCCCCGGATCCTCGTCACGAACGACGACGGCGTCGAGTCGCGCGGCCTCCTCACGCTCAAGCAGGCCCTCGAGGAGATCGGCGAAACGACCGTCGTCGCACCCGACACGAACCAGAGCGCGGTCGGCCACCAGAAGACCCTCATGCGCCCGCTCCGCGTCCGCGAGCGAACGCTCACCGACGGATCGTCGGCGTTTTCCATCGATGGGTCGCCGACGGACGCGGTCAGCCTCGCGTTCCTCGGCTACTTCGGGCACGGCTTCGACCTCGTCGCCTCCGGCATCAACTACGGCGCGAACCTCGGCGACGACATCACGTACTCGGGAACGGTGAGCGCGGCGATGGAAGCCGCCATCAACGGGTGCCCGGCGTTCGCGATCAGCCAGGAGTATTACGAGCACCCCGACTTCGGCCTTGCCGCGATCGCGGCCGGCATCGTCGCGCGCAACATCCTCGAGCACGGGCTGTCCGAGGGCCAGCTGCTCAACATCAACGTGCCGGGGGTGTCGCTCGAAGAATGCGAGGGGATCGAGATCACCCGCCTCGGCAAGCGCGTCTACCAGGACGAGCTCATCCGGCGGCAGGACCCGCGGGGCATCCCCTACTTCTGGATCGGCGGCCCGCCGCCGTCCGGGCTCGCGGTCCAGGGCACGGACTTCCACGCCGTCGTCAACCGCCGCATCGCCGTGACGCCGATCCAGCTCGATCTCACGGCGCGACGGCTGCTCAAGCGGATGCGCAGCTGGCGCTGGGAGCTGCCGAAGCCCGCGTCGGCCGCTGCCGAGGAGGGGCAGTCCGCGGAAGGACGCCCCGCCGCGCCCCGTCGCAGGCGCCAGCGTGCTACATCGGGAGGATCGGCCGGTGCGAAGACGGCCGCGGGCTCCACGGCCGGGCGGGCCGGCACGGACCAAACGCCGCCCCGGTGACGAGCCGCTGGGGCTCGCTGACCGTTCGATCGCACTCCCGCAGACCCGTCAAACGTCGGCTTGCCGACATTTACCACCGTCGAACGTCGCGGAGACCTCTGGCGATCGCCCGCGAGACGGCGGCGCCACATCCTCGGGGCATGGACCACGTCGATAGCGCGCCCGAGCGGGCCCAGGCGTTCCTCGCGAAGGAGCCGGTGCTGTGGCTCGGCACGGTCCGCGCGGACGGCCACCCGCACCTCGTCCCGACGTGGTTCGTCTGGGACGGCAGGAAGATCCTGTCGTTCAGCAAGCCGCACGCGGTGAAGGTGCGCGCCGTTGCCGCCGACCCGCGCGTGATGATCGCCCTCGGGTCGCCGCTCGACGACTTCGACGTCCAGCTCATCGAGGGCGAGGCCCGCCTCCTCGACCGACCGACCGACCATACCCTCGCCGCCCCGATCGCTCGGAAGTACCGCACCTGGCTGGCGTCGGCGGGGCTGACCCTCGACGGGTTCGTCGAGACGTACGCGCAGCCGATCGAGATCACGCCGGTCCGCTACCTCGGCTGGCAGGGCCGCGCCGCGCGCGCCGCCGCCTGCGGCGCGAGCCGCCTCAGTTCCGGCGCAAGCCGGATCAGTTCCGGCGCGAGCCGCCTCAGCGCGTTCGCTTCCCGTCGGCGAGGATCTCCCGCGCCGCGTTGGCTCCGGGGCCTCCCGTCACGCCACCACCCGGGTGCGCGCCCGATCCGGCGAGGTAGAGACCCTCGATGGGCATTCGGTAGCGGGCGTGGCCCAGCAGCGGCCGCCACATGAAGAACTGGTCGAGGCCCGGCTCGGCATGCAGCGGGTGGCCGCCGCTCAGGCCCCACTCTCGCTCGAGGTCGAGCGGCGTCACGACCTGCCGGGCGACGACCTGGCGGCCGATCCCGGGCGCATAGCTCTCCAGCTCGCGGACGACCAGGTCGCCGAGCTCGTCCCGGCGCTCGTCCCAGGTCCCCTCCCGGAGCTCCCGCGGCAGCCACTGGGCGACGACGCTCATGACGTGCGGCTGTCCGCGGCGCCTGCCGGTCGTCGCTCCCTGCACGAGCGACGGATCGGCGAGCGACGGGATCGTCGCCTCGAGCATCGGGTGAGCGCTCATGCGGCCGTACTTGCCGTCGTCGAAGGCGCGCTCGAGCGCGTCGATACCGGGCGCGACGAGGATGCGGCCGCGGAGGAGCCGTTCCGGCTCGCCGGCTGCGCCGCGGAATCGCGGCAACCCGGCAAGGGCGAGGTTGACCTTCGCGACCGTGCCCGGCGTGCGGATGTTCGACGCGCGCCAGCGGAGACCCGGTCCGAGGGTCACCGGATCGACGAGCCCGGTCAGCAGGCGCTTCGGATCGATCGCGGGCTGGCCCTGCCGTCCCGTTCGAGGACTGACGCGACGTCGGCGTCGGTACGGATCGTGCCGCCGGATGCCCGGAGGGCCGCGCCGAGCGCGTCCGCGAGGGCCGCCGGGCCGCCGCGGACATGGACGGACTGACCGGCCGCACCGCCGTCGTTGCCGGCGCCGTCCGCGAGCAGGACCCCGGCCGTGCCCGCCGACCACGGCCCCATCGCGGTGAGGAGGACGCCGCGCGTCGCGATCGCGCCGCGTAGTCCGTCGTCCGTGAACGCCTCGGCCACGAAGTCAGCCACGGCCATCGGGAGCACCCGCAGGAGCGTCCGGGCATCGCCTCGACCGAGGCCGCGGAACGAGCGTCCGAGGCGCAGGCCGGCGAGCGCGTCGCCGAGTGACGGGGCGGCGATGTCGGGCGGCACGGTCGTCGCCAGCTCGCCCATGAACCGGCCGAGCGCGCGAGTCAGCCGATCGAACGCGACGTAGCGCTCCGCATCGTGAACGGACCGCTCGCGCAGCTCCTCGGCCGTCCGCTCCGCATCCGCCCAGAGCCGGATCGCGCTCCCGTCATCACCCGGGACGAACGCCCGGATCTCGGGCGCGACGAGCGACAGGCCGTGGTCACGCAGCCGCAGCTCCCGGACGACGGACGGGCGCAGCCTGCCGACGGTGTGCGCGAGCGCCGGGGCTCGGAAGCCGGGCGCGATCTCCCATCCGGCGCGCGCGAGGTATGCCGCGCAGACGAGGCCGTTGTGCCCGGCCCCAACGACGACCGCGTCCCACGGCTCCCCGGACGCACCCGTCTCGCCGACCCCGGCCGCACCCGTCTCGCCGACCCCGGCCGCACCCGTCTCGCCGACTCCGGCCGCCTCTCGGTTCGCGCCGTTGCCCGCCGGCATCTTCAGACCACCTTCCGGCCCGTCGCGCGGGGCAGCTCGAGGGCGGCGATCCGGCCGTTCGCGCCCATGATCCCGCCGCCCGGATGCGTCGCCGAGCCGCACAGCCACAGGTCGCGGACCGGGCCGCGGAAGCGCGCATAGCCGGGGACGGGCCGATTGAAGAACAGCTGCTCGAGCGAGAGCTCGCCCTGGAAGATGTTCCCCTCGCTCAGGCCGAACCGTCGCTCGATGTCGAACGGGGTGAGCACCTGCCGGTGGAGGATAATCTCGCGGATGTTCGGCGCCACCTCGGCGATCCGGTCGACGACCGCGTCCCCGAACGCATCGCGGTTGTCGTCCCAGGACCCGAGCGCGGGATCGAGGTGGTACGGCGCGTACTGGACGAAGCAGCTGATGACGTGCTTGCCCGGCGGCGCCATCGACGGGTCGACGAGTGTCGGGATGATCATGTCGATGTACGGGCGGCGGCTCCATCGGCCGTACTTCGCGTCGTCGTATGCGAGCTCCATGTCGTCGACCGATCCGCTGAAGCTGATCGCACCGCGCAGGTGCTCGCCGTCGCCCGGCAGGCTGGTGAAGTCGGGCAGGCGGTCGACCGCGAGGTTCACCTTCCCGGACGAGCCGCGGAACTTGATCCGGCCAACCTCCTCCTCGAAGGCGGGGTCGAGGTTCCCCGGCTCGAGGAGCCGCAGGTAGGTCTGCCGGGCGTCGATCGAGGACAGCACGGCGTCGGCGAGGACCTCCTCGCCGGACTCGAGGACGACCCCGCGCGCCCGCCCACCGCCGACGAGGATCCGGGCGACGGGCGCCTCCGTCCGGATCTCCGCCCCGAGCGCCCGGGCGGCCGACGCGATCGCCTCCGAGACGCCACCCGTGCCGCCTCGCGGGATCCCCCATGCGCGGAAGGCGCCGTCGATCTCGCCCATGTAGTGGTGGAGGAGCACGTACGCGGTGCCCGGGCTGCGGACACCCTGGAACGTGCCGATGATCCCGGACGCCGACATCGTCGCGATGAGCGGATCGATCGTGAACCACTGGCCGAGGAAGTCCGCGGCGCTCATCGTCATGAGCTGGACGAAGACGGCCTGGCGGTCCTCGGGCAACCGCTGGAACGTGCGCAGGAGCCCGGCGAGGGGCAGGAACTGGCGCGGGTCGAGGCCCGTCGGGTCGGGCGGGACGACCGACAGGATCGGCTTGATGAAGCGGGCCATCTCGACCATGAGCTGGCCGTACTCCTCGTACGCCTCCGCGTCGACCAGGTTCCAGCGCCGGAGCTCGCGCATCGTGCGGCCGTGGTCGTTGACCCGCCAGAGGTAGTCGCCGTCGAGCGGCGTGAACGTGCCGTCGAGGGGCAGGATCTCGAGGCCGTGGCGCGGCAGGTTCAGCTCGCGGATGATCTCGGGCCGCAGGAGGCTGACGACGTACGACGCGACCGAGTAGCGGAAGCCGGGGAACACCTCCTCGGTGACGGCGGCCCCTCCGAGGATGTGCCGGCGCTCGAGGGCGACGACCCGCATCCCGGCCCGGGCAAGGTACGCCGCGCTCACGAGGCCGTTGTGGCCGCCGCCGATGATCACGGCGTCATAGCGCCCGGTCACGTGCTCCTGCGCCCTCCTCCGTTCCCTCGCGCCTCTTCGCCCTTCTGCGGCCGCGTCGGGTTGGTCGTCGATGCACTCTAGCCGACCGGGTAGACGAGCCGCTGAGGGTGCCGGTCCGCGCCGCCATCCGGAGACCGCCGCGCCCGATCGCGCGGCGGCCGGCGCCGTTCCGCCATACTCGCGACCTGTGAGCGGAGGGTCGGCGACGGCATGAGCACCGGGACCGCGTTCCACCCCCGGACCGCGCCACTCAACCGGAAGATGCAGTGGCGCGAGTGGTCGGGCTACTTCGCGTCGAGCGCCTACGCCGACGCCCACGACATCGAGTACAACGCGATCCGCGAGGCGGCCGCGCTCATCGACGTCAGCCCGCTCTTCAAGTACGAGGTCTCCGGCCCGGACGCCGAACGGCTCGTGGACCGCGTCATCGTGCGCGACGCCCGCAAGCTCGAGGTCGGCCGGGTCTTCTACACCCCGTGGTGCGACGAGCACGGCAAGGTCGTCGACGACGGGACCGTCCATCGCCTCGAGGAGGATCGCTTCCGCTGGACCGCCGCCGACCCCCAACTCCGCTGGCTTCGCCGGAACGCGGCCGGGCTCGATGTCTCGATCGAGGAGACGACCGAGCGGATCGCCGCCCTCGCGCTGCAGGGCCCGCGGTCGCGCGACGTGCTCGAGGCGGCGACCGGCACATCGTTCGCCGACCTGCGCTACTTCCGCCGCCGGGCCGCGACGGTCGGTGCGATCGCGGTCGACGTCAGCCGGACCGGCTACACGGGCGACCTCGGGTACGAGCTGTGGGTCGACGTCTCGGATGCGGTGGCCCTGTGGGACGCGCTCATCGAGGCCGGCGGCCCGCACGGCATCCGGCCGGTCGGGATGCTCGCCCTCGACGTCGCGCGCCTCGAGGCCGGCCTCATCCTCCTCGAGGTCGACTACACGAGCGCCCGCCACGCGCTCAACGCCGAGCAGGCCTACTCGCCCGGGGAGATCGGCCTCGGGCGACTCGTGGACCTCGACAAGGCCGAGTTCGTCGGCAAGCGCGCGCTTGCGGCCGAGGCGCGGGCGGGCGGCCCGGCACGGCGGCTCGTCGGGCTTGCCCTCGAGTGGGCGGACATCGAGGCACAGTACGCGGCCCAGGACCTCCCACCGGCGGTGCCGCAGGCCGTGTCACGCATCCCCGTTCC
>VBHW01000173.1 GCA_005881055.1 Chloroflexota bacterium | reverse complement strand
CCTCGAGGATCGCCAGGTGGACCTCCTCGAGGCGCTCGATCCCGTGCTCGTGGAGGGCCTCCATGAGGTCGGAGATCGAGATCTCCTCCTCGCGCATCGCTGCCACGTCGACCCGGCCGTCTGTCACGAGGAGCCGCGGCTCGCCGACGAAGGCCTCCGCGAAGCGGCGTGAGCGGTTCACCGCGATCTGGATCCCCCGGGCGATCGCGAGGACCGTGATCGTCGAGACGATGCCGCCGGCCACGCTCGTGTTCGAGCCGACCATGGCGTTCTGGACGCCGTTCGCGATGACGAGGAGGACGACGAGGTCGGGGATCGTCAGCTGGCCGACCTCGCGCCGTCCGATGAGGCGGAGCGCGAGGACGAGGAAGACGTAGACGATCGCCGATCGCAGGGCGACGCCGAGAAGGTCGGAGCCCAGGTCTGGGACGTTCGGAACGTTGGAGAGGTCCGGCACGGCCGGAGTCTAGTCGCTTGCCGGTCCCCCGAGCCGGGCGATCTCTTCAGCCGGCCTCGCGACGTGAGCGGCGCGCCCGGCGGTGGAGCGGCGTGGCCGAGCCGGCCGTTCGCAGCTTCCCCCTCGCGCTCCTGCGGCGGGTGCCGAGGGCGACGATCCCGTCGTCGCGGCGCTCGGCCGATCCCTCGAGCAGGTCGTCCATCGCCGCCGCGTCGAGGGGCCGCGAGAACAGGAAGCCCTGGCCGAACCGGCAGCCGAGCTCGCGGAGTGGGCCGAGCTGGTCGGCCCGCTCGATGCCCTCCGCGACGACCTCCAACCTGAGCGCCTGCCCGAGCTCGATGATCGCCCGCGCCAGGACGGGCCCCTCGTGCCCGGCACCGAAGCCGGCGACGAACGTGCGGTCGATCTTCAGCGAGTGGACGGGGAAGCGGTCGAGGTAGCTGAGCGACGAGTACCCGGTCCCGAAGTCGTCGATCGAGAGGCGGACGCCGCGGTCGCGGAGTCGGGTGAGCGTGTCGATCGTCGAGGCCGTGTGCTGCATGAGAACACTCTCGGTGATCTCGAGCGTGAGCGACGACGGGTCGATCCCCGCCGCGGTCGTCGCCGCGAGGACCTCCGGGAGGAGGCCCGGATGCTGGAACTGGCGCGCGGACAGGTTGACGCTCACGCCGAAGCTCGGCTGGCCGAGCCTGTCCTGCCAGCGCCGCGCCTGGCGGCACGCCTCGTCGAGCACCCACCGGCCGATCGGCACGATGAGCCCCGTGTCCTCGGCGAGCGAGATGAAGTCGCCCGGCATGAGCAGGCGCCCGCCGGTCGGTTGCCAGCGCAGGAGCGCCTCGACGCCGACGATGACGCCGCTCGTTAGGTCGACGATCGGCTGGTACTGGAGGCGAAGCTCGTCGCGCTCGACGGCACCCTGGATGAGGCCCTCGAGCTCGGCCCGCTCGGCGATGCCGTCGCGCATGGTCGAGCGGAACACCTCGAAGCGACCCTTGCCGGCGCTCTTCGCGAGGTACATCGCGAAGTCGGCGTTGCGCAGCAGGTCGTCGGCCCGCTCGACCCCCTCGGTGGAGAGCGCGATCCCGACGCTCGCCCCCACGAGCGTGTCGACGTCGCCGAGGCGGACCGGGATGCGGACCGCGTCGATGAGCCTGCGCGCGACCCGGATGGCGTCCTCCGCCCCGGTGACGTCCTCGATGAGGATCGCGAACTCGTCACCGCCGTGGCGCGCCGCCGTGTCGCCCGGCCGGAGGACCGACGTGAGCCGGTCGGCGACGATCCGGAGGACCTCGTCGCCGGCGGCATGGCCGAACCGGTCGTTGACCGTCTTGAAGTCGTCGAGGTCGAGGAAGAGCACGGCCAGCGGGGCCGTCGTCCGCGCGCTCCGCACCAGGGCGTGCTCGACCCGGTCGCCGAACAGGCCGCGATTCGCCAACCCGGTGAGGCCGTCGTGGAATGCCTGGTGGCGGAGCTCCTCGTACAGCCGGGCGTTGTCGAGCGCCATCGCCGACTCGTCGGCGAGCGTCCTGGCAAGGGCCATCCGGTCGGTGCCGAACGGCTGGTGCTGGCGTCCGTAGATCTCGATGACGCCGATCGATTCGCCGCGGGCGATGAGGGGCAGCATCGCCATCGAGGACATGCCGATCGAGCGGAGGTAGCCCACCTCGGCGGGATCGGCGGTGGGATCCGCGACGTCGACGGCGAGCTCCAGGTGCTCGAGGAGGAGCCGGCGCGTCTCCGGATAGTCGGCGAGCGCATACGACGACTCCACCGCTGCGCGCCGCTCACGCGGGTAGTAGCCGTAGGTCAGCACGCGGTCGCCGGGGCGGTCCCAGTAGCAGATGCCGCACTCGTCGGCGCCGGTCGCAACCGCCATGTGCTCGGCCATGAGGTCGCCGATGCGGCGCGGGTCGAGCGTCTGGGCGAGGTCGCTCGACAGGGCCACGAGGCTCCCGAGCTCCCGCGTCGCCGCCTTGTGCCGGCTCGTGAACTGCCAGAGCAGCATGACGATGAGCCCGATCGTGATCGTCATCGTGCTGACCCGGAGGAGGCTCGTGACGCCGCCCGGGAGCGGAGCCGTGACCGGGACGAGCTCGCCCATGACCGCGACGAAGACGCAGCCGAGCCATGTCCCGAACAGGAGCCGCCGGAGCGAGCGATCGTCGAGGTGGGGGAGGACGATGACGACGGGCAGGAGCGCAGCGACGGTCAGCTCCGCGACCGCCACGGGTTGGAGGACCGCGTTGAGGACGATGATCCCGAGGATGAACAGCGCCATCCGCGTGACGAACGGACGGACGTCGCCGCTCGCCGCTCGTCGCCAGGCGACCCGGATCCAGGCCGCGAACCCCAGCAGCAGGGCGGCGTCGATCACCTCCTGGGGGTACGGATAGACGACTGACACGATCGCCAGGACGAGGCCGAAGGCAAAGACGACGAGGTTGATCCAGCGGACGAACAGGTG
>VBHW01000170.1 GCA_005881055.1 Chloroflexota bacterium | reverse complement strand
CAGCCATCGCCTCGAGCGGTCCCACCGGGTCGGAGCAGGCACCGTCCCCGCAGCCGGACGATTCGCGATCGGCCCTCGCGCCCAGGAAATCCGTTGCCCGTTCTCGGAACCCGGGCCTATACTGCCGGACGACGTAGCCGCCAACCGTCGTCGCGGTCGTACTCGATCACGGACGCAACGACCCTGGCCCTCTGCCGAGGATCGACCGCCATGAGCCTGACACTCGCCGCGGTCGGCGCGGTGGTGGCCGCGCTCTTTGACACGACCATCGCACCATATCTCCAGATCGGGGGAATACAGCCCGATCTCGTGCTCGTCCTGGCGGTGATCTGGACGGTCGTCGTCGGGTTCGAGGGCGGTCTCGTCTGGGCTTTCCTGGGTGGGCTCCTCATCGACGTACTAGCGCCGCGGCCGTTCGGATCGACCGCCTTCAGCCTCCTGCTCAGCGTGGGCGGGGCGGCCTTCTTCGGCCGCCTCGTGATCCGCGGACGGTCGGCTCGGCCGATCGTCGCCGTCTTCCTCTTCAGCCTGGTGAACGCCGTCGTCTTCACGATCGTGAACCGAGCGCTCCGCGGCCAGCTCCCGCTCGATGAGGCGGTCGCCACGTGGCTGCCCGCCGCGATCTACAACACGATCCTCGCGGCCCTCATCGCACCGATCGTCGTCTCGCTGAACGCGCGTCGAGCCGACCGCGACAGGTTGGCCTGGTGAGCGCCGTCGCGGGCGATGGCGCGCAGGTCGACCGCCGGATCCTCCGGTTCGTCGCCTTCGGCATCGCCGTGGTCATCGGCGTGTCCGGCCTCACGGCGCGGCTGTTCTACCTGCAGATCACGCACGTCGACCAGTTCGTCCAGCAGGCGTCCGTCCAGCGGAGCGTCCTCCAGGCGATCCCCTCGACCCGTGGCCTCATCTACGACCGGGCCGGTCGCCCGCTCGTCATCAACGAGCCGAGCTTCGCGATCAAGATCCGGCCGGCGAACCTGCCCGAGACGCAGCGCGACGCCGTCGTCGCCGAGCTGGCGAAGCTCCTGAAGATGGACCCGGCCGACATCAACGCCTCGATCGACGGCAACCCGGGCTCGCGGTTCGACCTCGTCCGCATCGCCCAGGGCGTCCCGCGCGACACCGCCAACCTCATCGCGGAGGAATCGGCGAGCCTGCCGGGGGTCGAGGTCTCCGTCGAGACGCAGCGCCGCTACGTCAACGGACCGCTCATGTCACAGATCCTCGGCTACACGGCGCCGATCGACGCGGCCGAGCTCACCGCGCTCAAGGACAACGGCTATCTCTCGGATGACCTCATCGGCAAGACCGGCGTCGAGGACGTCTACGAGCAGCAGCTGCGCGGCACCTACGGCATGGAGACCGTCGAACGGGACGCCGTCGGCCGGCGCCTCCAGGTGCTCGAGACGAACGCCCAGCCGGTGCCCGGCGACTCGCTCGTCCTCACGATCGACACGAAGGAGCAGCAGCTCCTGCAGAAGGCCGTCGAGTGGGGCATGAAGAAGGCCGGCCTCAAGCGGGCCGTGATGATCGTCGAGAATCCGCAGACCGGCGAGATCCTCGCGATGGTCAGCCTGCCGACGTACGACAACAACGCGTTCGCGTCCGGGATCAGCTCGAAGGCGTACAAGGCGCTCGTCACGAACCCCAACCAGCCGCTCCTGAACCACGCGATCAGCGAGCAGTACCCGCCCGGATCCACGTACAAGCTCGTCACCGGTCTCGGGGCGCTCGCCGACGGGCGCATCTCGCCGACCGAGCGGATCCAGACGCATCCGTTCATCCAGATCGGCCTGACGAAGTTCTGGGACTGGAACCGCGCCGGGTTCGGGGCGCTCGACATCCGGAGCGGGTTCGCCCACTCGAGCGACACGTTCTTCTTCCAGGTGGCCCAGCGCCTCGGCATCGGGCGGCTCGCGTACTGGTCGCACCAGCTCGGCTTCGGGAAGCCGACCGGCATCGACCTGCCGGCCGAGGTCGGCGGCATCGTCCCGAGCGAGAAGTGGAAGCAGGACGCGTTCGGGCAGCCGATCCAGCCCGGCGAGGTCCTCCAGGCCGGCATCGGCCAGGGCTACGACACGGCGACCCCCCTCCAGCTCCTCAACGCCTACGCCACCCGCGCGAACGGCGGGATCCTCTACCAGCCCCAGGTCGTCCGGCAGGTCCTCGCTCCCGACGGCAGCGTCGCTCGTGCCTTCAAGCCGAAGGTCATCCGCAGGGTCAAAGCCCCCGCCAGCGACCTGACGATCATGCGCCTCGCCGCCCGCGAGGTCGTGACGAGCCGCCACACGTTCAACCTCGTCGAGCTGCCGCTCGTCGTCGCGGGCAAGACGGGCACGGCCGAGTTCGGCACCCGGGACAGCAAGGGCCGGCTGCCGTTCCACAACTGGTTCGTCGCCTTCGTTCCGGCCCACGGCGACGTCGCGAAGCACGACTCGAAGCTCGCCGTCGTCGCGTTCGCCTATGACTCGAACACCGTCGGCAACGTCGCCACCGAGATGGTGAAGTACTACCTCCAGCTGCACTACAAGCTCAAGGTCGACAAGCGCCTGTCGTACCTCCTCCATCGCGGCAACTTCTACGGCGGCAACTGATGGGCGTCCTGCGCATCGAACCCGCTCGAGCCCAGACGTGGGCGGCCAGATCGCTCGAGGCGATCTGGCGGACGTACGACCTGCAGCTGACGATCTACGCGCTGCTCCTCGCCGCGATCGGGCTCGCGATGGCGTACAGCAACAGCGTCGAGTCGGGCGCGGTCGTCCTCGAGTCGGACTCCACGTTCGTCCGCGGCCTCATGTGGGCCGGGCTCGCGGTCGTCGTGTTCGTCCTGGCGACCGCGTTCGACTACAGCTGGTTCCGCACGTTCGCCTGGCCGCTCTACTTCGTGAACCTCGGTCTGCTCGGCGCGACGCTGGTCATCGGCGACGGCGTCGGCGGAGTCGCGCGCTGGGTCGCGATCGGGCCCTTCCAGGTCCAGTTCAGCGAGATCGCGAAGATCCTCATGATCATCGTCCTCGCGAACTACCTCGGCGGCCGTCAGGGCAGACTCAACGGACCGCTCGGGATCCTCGGAGCGTGCCTCCTCGTCGCCCCGCCGACCGCCCTCGTGCTCCTCCAGCCGGACCTCGGGACGTCACTCGTGTTCGTGGCGATCCTTGCGGGCATGCTCTTCCTGACCGGGGCGAGCCTGCGCTGGCTCGGCGTGCTCGCGGCCGTGGCGATCGCTGTCGTGCCCATCGCGTGGACCTACGTGCTCAAGGACTACCAGAAGCAGCGGCTCATCAGCTTCCTGTACCCGCAGGCCGATCCGCAGGGGTCCGGCTACCAGCTCCTCCAGTCGCAGATCTCCGTCGGCTCCGGTGGGCTCGTCGGGAAGGGCCTGACGAACGGGACGCAGGATCGCGGCAACTTCCTCCCGGTCCAGACGACGGACTTCGTGTTCGCCAAGCTCGGCGAGGAGCTCGGGTTCATCGGCGCGATCGTCGTCTTCCTCCTGTTCACCGTCCTCATCTGGCGGATCCTCGTCGCCGGCTGGCGAGCCAAGGACCCGTTCGGGCTCGCGATGGCCGCCGGGCTCGCGTCGATGATCTTGTTCCAGTTCGTCGTGAACGTCGGGATGGTCATCGGCGTCATGCCGATCACGGGCATCCCTCTCCCGTTCGTCACCCACGGCGGCGCGTCGCTCATCAGCGTCGCGTTCGGGCTGGGGATCCTCCAGAGCATGAACATCCGCCAGACCCGCGCGGAGTGGTGACGAACCGTCTGTCCACCGAGTTGAGACTCGGTATCAACAGCCCCGCACACCGTCCAGAGGCTCCCCCGCGATCCTAGCCGCCCACTGACCCCGCCTGCCGGCCGCCGCCGACGCGGAGCCGGCGGAGCAGCGGCTCGGTCGTCGTTCCCTGGACGAGCAGCGTGAACAGCGTGATGCCGAACGCGATGCCCTGGAGCCGTGCCCGGTCGGGCAGGTCGGCCGGCAGCGACAGAGCCAGCGCGACCGCGATGGCCCCGCGCAGGCCCGCCCAGAACAGCACGTGGAGCCAGGCGAGAGGCACCTCCGGTCCGCGACGGA
>VBHW01000169.1:9548-16434 GCA_005881055.1 Chloroflexota bacterium | reverse complement strand
CTCACCGCAGGGCTCCGACTTCGCCCGCGACAGCACCCTCCGCTCCGGCCTGGTCTCCGCCGAGGACGAATGCCTCGCCGCCGAACGACGGCACCGGCAGTGGCCGGCCGGCCGCGCGCGCAGCGATCGCCTTCTCCGAGCAGACCGGGCATTCCGGGTCGCGGCGGAGCTTCAGCTCGGTGAACGAGGCGTCGAGCGCGTCGAACAGGAGCAGCCGCCCGGCCAGCGTCTCGCCGATCCCGAGCAGGATCTTCAGCACCTCGTTCCCCTGGAGGAGGCCCATGATCCCCGGCACGATGCCGAGCACGCCGGCGACCGAGCAGCCCGGTGCCAGCTCCGGCGGCGGCGGCGTGGGATAGAGGCAGCGGTAGCACGGCCCGGCCGGCGTGTCGAAGACCGTCAGCTGGCCCTCGAAGCGGAACACCGAGGCGTGGACGACCGGGATGCCGGCCGCCACCGCCGCGTCGTTGAGGACGTAGCGCGTCTCGAACGTGTCGGTGCCGTCGAGGACGACGTCGTACCCGGCGATGAGCCGCTCGACGTTGTCCCCGGTGAGCATCTCCTCGTGCGCGACGACCTTGACGTCCGGGTTGAGCGCCGTGATCGAGATCCGCGCCGAATCGACCTTCTTCTCGCCCACCCGGTCGGTCGTGTGGAGGACCTGTCGCTGGAGGTTCGAGATGTCGACGATATCGAAGTCGACGATCCCGATCGTGCCCACGCCCGCGGCGGCGAGGTAGAGCGCGGCCGGCGAGCCGAGGCCGCCCGCGCCGATGAGGAGCACCTTCGAGTCGAGGAGGCGCGCCTGGCCCTCCGCCCCGACCTCCGGGACGAGGAGGTGGCGGCTGTAGCGCTGTTTCTGCTCATGGGTGAGGAGGACGGGCATCGTCCACGGCAGGCCGCGGCCCTTCCAGTCCTGGAAGCCGCCGGACATCGAGCTGACGTTCGTGTAGCCCATCTCGGCCATCGTCTGGGCCGCGAAGAGCGAGCGGACGCCGCCGGCGCAGTAGAGGATGACCGGCCGATCCCGGTCAGGAACGGCGGCCTCGATCTGCTGCTCGATGTAGCTCTTCGGGATGTGGGTCGCGCCGGGGATGTGGCCCTGCTCCCACTCGGACGACTCGCGCACGTCCACGAGCGCGATGTCCGGGTCGCCCTCGCGGATCTGGGCGGCCAGCATCGCGGAGGAGCTCGGCGTACGTCTCGGGCATCGGGCGTTGGTGCTCCGTTGGTGACGAGCTGGCGCCTCGGCGCCAGGGCGATGACCGGTCGAGGTCTGACCGGTCGAAATTCGAGCTTACTGCCGGTGGCGATCGACGCCGGCCGGCCGGCGACGCCTGCAATCGTCGGGCCACTGGCGTCGCGGAGCTCCGCCGTGGACCTCCGAGAGCGGGTGCCGACCCAGCGGGGAGGTTGCCGGATCAATCATGCCGGCGCTCCCTCGGATGCGGCGCCTGCGGGCGTTGTGCCGTCCAGCTCGGCGAGCGCCTCGCGGAGCGTCTCGTGGCTGAGCATCGCGCACTTCAGGCGCGCGGGGCTGATCTCGATCCCGAGCAGGTCGAGGAGATCGTCTGCGCGGAAGGCCTCCACGTCGGTCATCGGCTTGCCCTTGATCTCGTCGGTCAGGAGCGACGCCGAGGCGAGGCTGATCGCACAGCCGCGGCCGGTGAACCCGACCCGCTCGAGAACGCCGTGGCGGACTCCGAGCTGGAGCGTGATGCGGTCGCCGCACAGCGGGTTCGAGCCCTCGATCGACGCGGAGGGATCCTCGATGACCCCGAAGTTGTGGGGCCGCCGGTAGTGCTCGAGGATGTAGTCGCGGTAGAGGTCGTCCATCAGGCGTGTCGTCCTAGTTCCCGAAGACCCGGCGGACCTCGTGGAGGCCCGCGACGAGTGCGTCGATGTCCTCGCGCGTCGAGTAGACGTTGAAGCTCGCCCGGGCCGTCGCCGGCAGGTCGAGGCGCTCGTGGAGCGGCATCGTGCAGTGGTGCCCGGCCCGGACCGCCACGCCCGAACGGTCGAGGACCTGCGCGACGTCGTGCGGATGGATCCCCGGCATGTTGAACGGCACGACGCCACCGCGGAGCTCAGCGGTCGGGCCGTACAGCGCGATCTCCGGGACCTCGCGCGGGAGGACGTCGAGCGCGTACGCGACGAGGTCTCGCTCGTGCTCGCGGACGCGGCCCATGCCAAGGCCTGACAGGTAGTCAGCCGCCACGCCCAGGCCGATCGCCGCGGCCACGTCGGGCGTGCCGGCCTCGAACTTCCAAGGGATGTCGTTCCAGTCGCTCCGCCGGAGATGGACCTCACGGATCATCTCGCCACCCGCGAGGAACGGCGGCATCTCCTCGAGGAGCTCGCGGCGGGACCACAGGACGCCCGACCCCATCGGGCCGAGCATCTTGTGCCCTGAGAACGCGTAGAAGTCCGCTCCGATCGCCTGGACGTCGACCGGGACGTGAGGCACGGCCTGCGCGCCGTCGACGAGGACGAGGGCCCCGGCCGCGTGCGCCATCTCGACCATCTCGCGAACCGGATTGATCGTCCCGAGCGTGTTGCTGACGTGGGTGAACGCCACGAGCTTCGGCTTCAGGCGCAGGAGCACCTCGAGGACCTCGAGGCGGAGGACCCCGTCGTCGGTGATCGGGATGAACTCGAGGTCGCCGTCCTTCTCCTGGACGAGGAGCTGCCACGGGACGAGGTTCGCGTGGTGCTCCATCTCGGTGAGCACGATCGCGTCGCCCTGCCCGATGTTGCGGCGACCCCAGGTGTAGGCGACGTGCGGGTGAACACGATCTCGTGCGCGTCGGGGGCGTTGACGAACCGCGCGACCCTCGCCCGTGCCTCTTCGTACGGCGCCGTGGCACGCTCGCCGATCTCGTAGATCCCGCGGTGGACGTTCGCATTGTACTCCCGGTAGAAGTCGTCGAGGGCGTCGATGACGACCTGCGGCTTCTGGCTGCTCGACGCCGAGTCGAGGTAGACGAGCGGCTTCCCGTGCACGAGCGTCGAGAGGATCGGGAAGTCGCGCCGGATCGTGTACGGGTCGAGTGGCGACTCCGCGACCGTGCCGCTCGTCATCCTCTTGGCGGGGGCCTCCACCGCAGTCACCGGCCGTGACGTGACCGTCATGTGCGCGCCCGCCTAGCGGGCGACCCCCGCCGGCTCGGCGTGGCCGTCCCCGTGCGCGGTCGGATGGGACGGCTCGTGGCCGGCCTCGTCGGGGGCGATCGGCACCGCGAGCGCCTCGTCCGAGACGCCCGTCTCGAGGCCAGCCTCGCGGAGGATCGGGCCGTAGCCCTCCTCCTCGAGCCGGATCGCGAGGTCCTTGCCGCCGCTCTTGACGATGCGGCCGGCCGCCAGGACATGGACGACGTCCGGGGTGATGTAGTTGAGCAGCCGCTGGTAGTGGGTGATGAGGAGGACGCCGAGCTCGGGGTTGAGCATCGCGTTCACGCCCTCGGCGACGATCCGCAGCGCGTCGATGTCGAGCCCGGAGTCCGTCTCGTCCATGATCGCCATCTCGGGCTGGAGCACGGCCATCTGGAGCATCTCGAGGCGCTTCTTCTCGCCGCCGCTGAAGCCCTCGTTCACGTAGCGGGTCGCGAAGCCCTCGTCCATCTTCAGGAGCGCGAACGCCTCGCGCATCTTCGTCCGGAAGTCCCGCATCGAGATGCCGCCGCGGGCGGGATCGGTGGGGTCGACGTCGCCGTTGCGATCGACGCCGAGGAGCCGCGCGTTGAGCGCGCTGCGGATGAAGCTCGCGACGCTCAGGCCCGGGATCGCCGTCGGGTACTGGAAGGCGAGGAACAGGCCGAGGCGGCCCCGCTTGTCGGGCGTGAGCTTGAGGACGTCGCGGTCCTTCCAGTGGACCTCGCCCTTCGTGACGACGTACGCCGGGTGGCCCATGAGCGCGTACGCGAGAGTCGTCTTGCCCGACCCATTGGGGCCCATGATCGCGTGGACCTCGCCCTTGCCGACCTCCAGGTCGATGCCCTGGAGGATCTCGGTCTCGGGGTGGCCGAACGGCGCGACATGGAGGTCGCGGATGACGAGGCGCTGGTCGTTGCTCACGATCGGGTCAGGACTCCGCTGGACGCGTTCGGCTGGGAGGGTGGATCGAGGATGACGGCGGTCGACGTCGCACGGGCCAGGATCGCCGCCCTCGATGGCACGAGGTCCGCGAGGGTCATGCTCGCGAGCGCTCCGGTGATCGCATCGCGGATGCGCACCCAGAGCAGGTTGACCGTGCAGCTCGACGTCCGGTCGCAGAGGAGGCCGTGCTCGGGATCGTCAGTCGCGCAGACCATCGGCGCGATGGGGCCTTCGAGCGCGCGGAGGACCTCGACGATCGGCGTCTCCTCCGGCGGTCGGGCCAGCTGGTAGCCGCCGCGCGCCCCGCGCGTGCTCGTGACGAGGCCGGCCTCGCGCAGGCTCATGACGAGCTGCTCGAGGTAGGCCCGTGGCAGGTCCTCCTCGGCCGCGATCTCGGCGAGGCTGGCAGGCCCGCGGCCGTAGTGCCGACCGAGCTGGACCATGAGACGGACGCCGTACTCGCCCTTCGTGCTGAACGAGACGGCGCCACTGCCGTGGAACAGGTGGCGCTGGTGGAGTTGGGTGCCGATCGCGGTCAGGTGCTCGTCCTCGTTGGTTTGGCGTCAGTTCGACGCGCTCAATCCCGAGTGTTTCGGTCGGGATTATGCTACCGGCCGCCACCCGAACCCGTCAACGGACGGCCCGTCCGTCCTCGCGCGTCACGATCGAGACGCCGGACCGTCAGCATGGCCGGACGCGGTCGCGGCAGGGCACCAAGGAGTCCCCCTGGCCGCGCGACGACGGGAGGGGGAGGATGCTCGACATGCGGGCCCGCTCCCATGCGTTGCTGGCGGTCACGGTCCTGGTCATCGGCTGCGGCCCAGCCCAGGTCTCGCCGAGCCCGTCGGTCGGCGCGGTGAGCCCCGCCTCCTCGGCGGTTGCCTCGGCGAGCGCGTCACCGAAGGAGGCCGTTGCGTCGCCGAGCCCCAGCCGAAGCCCCGCCGCCGGGAGCACCTGGCACCAGGTGGCGAGCCTCAAGGATGCCGCAGCCTCCCGCTCCGGGATCGTCGGATTCGCCGGTGGCTACGTGGTCATGCGCGACGGCTCCCGCGTCTGGTTCTCCGCTGACGGGAAGACGTGGACGCCGGTCGCGCTTCCGTTCAAGACGTCGAAGGACTCGAACGGCATCGAGCTCAAAGCAGAGGCCCACGCGATCGCGAGCGATGGTCGCCAGCTCCTCGTCGTCGGGAGCTACACGCACGAGCCATGCGACCCGCAGCAGGGCACGGGCGGTGGACCCGAATGCATCGGTTCGCCGATCTCCTGGACCTCGACCGACGGCAAGGCCTGGCAGAGCTCATATCCGTGGCCGGGCCCGACGGTTCCGAAGCCATACAACCAGGGCAGCGAGTTCACGACGGCCTGGCCCGTCCCGACCGGCGGCTGGGACGCGGCCGTCGCGTACTTTGCCGGCGAGGCCGGCGGTGTCGGCGGGATCTTCCACTCGGCCGACGGGCTCGTATGGAAGGCTTTGCCCAAGACGCCGCCAACGAAGCTCACGGGCTCCCCCAACCCGCCCGAGCTCTGGGGGGTGGGTGCATCTGATTCGACCGGACGCACGGTCGTCGGAGCAGCCTGGTACCTGAGCGGCGGAACCGGGTCCGTGACCCGGCTCTTCTCGACGACGGACGGCTACACGTGGACCCCGCTCGAGGGATACCCGGGCGACGGGTCCGACACGATCGTGGCGATCCCGCCCGTGATCGGCGGATCCACGTCATGGCTCTTCGGCGGCGTGGACAAGACGCCCGTTCCGACCGTCTGGTCGAGCCCGGACCTCGCGACGTTCTCCGCGGTGGGGCTGCCCACCGGATCACAGGACGCGCGCGGCTCCCTCAATGCGCTCATCCGCTCGGCGCAGGGCTACGTCGCCACCGGGCAGGTCTCCCTCGGCGAGCAGAGCCGCCGCGCATCATGGATCAGCGCCGATGGCGCGTCGTGGGCGCTGCTTGCGAGGGGGCTCGAGACGCCGATCTCGTCCGACGCCGACGGGCCCGACATCGTGGCCGACGGCCCGGCCGGCGTCCTGGGCCTGACGTGGACGTTCGATTCGGACATGCCCGCGATCGTCTGGCTCCTCGACTGAGGGCTTCGCCGTCGCGTCACGGCAAGGGCGTGCCGGCGCCTCCCTCGAGGACGAAGGGCAGGCTGGACGTGCTCCCGTCAGTGCCGTCGATCCGGAACTCGTACGCGCCGGCCGGCCAGCCCGAGCGCAGCCAGCCCGACGGCGCGGTCGGCATCGGCCCTGTGGGTGGCAGGAAGAAGACGCCGGACAGGCGCTCCCATGCCAGCGACTCGCTCGGATAGAAGTGCGCGCGCCCGGTCCCGGTCGCGAGGCGGACGATGAGCGGGAGCGGACGGAGCAGCCCGACCTCTCGTGCGGCGCCGAGCTGCGTCAATGTTCCGGGCGGCACGCCTCGGTAGTACAACCTGACGGACGTCGGCACCGGTCCGGCGGGCCACGTGGCTGCGAGGGCGACCGTCGCGATCGCCGGGTGGTCGCCGTTCGGAAGGTGCGGCAGGCGCAGCGGGCCGCCAGGCTCGACCGCGCTCCAGTCGAGCGTCGGCTCGACCGACGGCATCCGCGTCCGCGCCGCCACCGCGACGTCGGTAACCTGGACGTAGGCCGCGGCAACCCCCCACTCCTCCTGCGGATCGACCAGCCCGACCGACGAGAAGTCGAGGCCGGCGATCAAGGGGATCGGGGTCGAGCCGAGGCCGGCGACATCGACGGTCGGTGGCGTCGCGCCGGCGAATCCGGGCACGCCAGACGTCGGCAGGGTGGGGGCGA
>VBHW01000169.1:7508-9539 GCA_005881055.1 Chloroflexota bacterium | reverse complement strand
CACGTCCCACGGCTTCCACGTCGCGACCCCGACGAGGGCGACGATCGCCGCGAGGACGATCGCCGCGGGCTCGAACCGCGGCCGCGCGATGCGCACCACCTCGGGCCGATCCTCGGCGGTCATCGTCGAAGGCTACATCCGAGGGACTCAGCGCCTCCGGGTCGATCGAACTGGCCATTCTTGCGCCCACGGAGAATCGCGACGGCTCGGCCGCCGATTTGATGCCCCGTGGGGCATCAGGTAGCCGCTTCGAGGCAGCGACCGGTCGGATCGTGCACGCGACGCCGAGACCCAGAGCGCACTTGGCGGCGGAATTCTCCGTGGGCGCAATTTTGGCCATGTAGCGCTCGTTCGGGACGCCGACCGCGGCCCGTCATTCACGATCGAGCGAGTTGGTACGACTGGGCTATCGCGGCACGCCAGCCCGCGCCGTAGGGTGGCGGAGCAGCGCGCCGCTGGCGAGTCCGATCGATTCCGATCGGCGTCCGACCGCGCGTCCGGCGCACCCGATAACGGGGACGTCATCCGTCGCGTGGAGGACAGGAGTCCGTTGGTCGTCGCGTTCGACCGGAGCCGGGGGGCGCTCCTCAGTGTCGCTGAGGCAGCCGCGAAGGCGGGGGTGAGTCCGTCCACTGTTCGCGACTGGTGTGCCAGCGGCCGGCTGCCGTCACTGACTCGCGAGCGAGGTGCTCGCCGCGTCCACGCCGCCGACCTCGACCTGTTCCTGGCAGCTCGGAGCAGCCACCCGACGAAGCCTCGACGGCCCGGCCCACGCCCTCCGAAGCCGGCGGTCCGTGGCCCGGTCACTCGCGCGGGCGCGCTCCGTAGCATCGCCGCCGAGGTCAGCGGCCGCCTCGAGCTCAACGCGGTCTTCGACGCGGTCATGGACAACGTCGAGGCGCTGTTCGGCATCGATCGCTGCGGGCTCTGGCTCCTCGACCCGGGCGATCGCCCGCTGCGACTCGTCGCCCATCGCGGCCTCAGCGACGAGCTCGTGGCCGCCGTCGGCAAGATCCGCCGTGAGCTGCGCACGGCCGGCATGCGCGCGATCAACCAGCGTCGTGTGCGCGTCATCAGCCGGCGCGGGGCGGCCCGCGTCTACTTGGCTGATGGCATCCAGACGATCTGCTTCGTGCCGATCGTCTTCCGCGACGAGCCCCTCGGCCTTCTCGTCCTGTACCACCAGTCGCGACATGAGTGGCTGACCGAGGAGCTCGAGCTCGCCCGGGCATTCGGGGACCAGATGGCTGCGGCGATCGCCAACGCGAGGCTCCACGAGGGCGTGCGGACGATGGCCGCACGGCTCCGCGCGATCGGCGACCTCGCATTCCGTCTCAACCGCATCCAGGACGTCGCGGGCATCGGCGCGGCGATCGTTGCCGAGACACGGACGCTCATCGACCACGACACGATCCGGGTGTACCGGGTCGACGAGACGACCGGGACGTGCGAGCCGGTCGCCTTCCAGGGTCGCTTCCTCGGCGAGGACGAGCCGGCCGACGAGATGCTTCGCGTGCCGGTCGGCCGTGGCCTCACGGGCTGGGTGGCGGCGAACGGCGTCCCGATCCGGACGGGCGACGCGCAGGCCGACCCGCGCGGCATGGTCGTCTCTGCCGACAGCGGGCCCGAGTCGATGCTCGTCGTGCCGATGGCCTACGAGAATCGCGTCCACGGCGTCATCGTGCTATCGAAGCTCGGGCGCGACCAGTTCACCGAGGACGATGAGACGACTTTCTCGATCTTCGCCGGCTACGCGGCCCAGGCGATGGTCAACGCGGCGAACCTCGAGCGGGTCACCCACCAGCAGGCCGAGCTCAGCCACCAGATCGCGAGCCAGCGTCGCCTTCTCGAAGTGAACGAGCGCCTCCTGTCCACCCTCGATCCGAAGGGCGTCCTCGAGCTCATCGCTGACTCGCTCAAGGCGATCGTTCCGTACGACTCGCTCACGATCTACCGCATCGACCGAGAGGCCGGCCTGCGCCATGCCGTCGTCGCCCGCGACCGCTTCGCCGAGCTCATCCTCGAGTACTC